>JAYUPT010000196.1:0-3157 GCA_043759965.1 Aestuariivirga sp.
CTCGTTGTCGCATTGCTGATTATCACCGCATCACGGCCCAACACTTTTTCTTTGGTGCGCAGCGCTGATGTGAGCGCTTCACCAGAGCGAGTGTTTGCGCAACTTAATGATTTTAAAAATTGGGCGGCATGGTCTCCTTGGGAAGCAATGGACCCAAACCTGCAGCGCAATTTTTCAGGGGCAGCCTCGGGCAAAGGTTCAAAATATGCGTGGATTGGAAACAAAAAAGTTGGTGAGGGCAATATGGAAATAACGAGGTCTGTGGCCTCTTCAAACATTGAACTTGATTTGAATTTCTTGAAACCGTTCAAAGCCAGCAATGTTACTGAGTTTACACTCACACCAAAATCTGGTGGCACACACTTGAATTGGGAAATGCGCGGGCCACTTAATTTGTTTATGAAGCTAATGCATATGTTCATGGATATGGATGGTTTGGTGGGTAAGGATTTCGAAAAAGGCTTGTCCAAATTAAAGGCACTCGTTGAAAAATAATGGATTTAGAACGTCTGGCCGTCACCACAGCCCAACTAGGTTTTACCGAACGTAATGATCCCTTCGCATTATTTGCCGAATGGATGAAGGATGCTGAGAAATCAGAACCCAATGATCCCAACGCCATGGCACTTTCCACTGTCGATGAAGAGGGCCTACCTAATGTTCGTATGGTTTTACTGAAAGACTTCGACGAAAAAGGTTTTGTATTTTACACCAATTACGAAAGCCAGAAGGGTCAAGAAATTCAGGCCACCATGAAAGCCGCCGTGCTGTGGCACTGGAAATCATTGCGACGGCAAATTCGCGTGCGCGGGCTTGTTGAAAAAGTGACGGATGCTGAAGCTGATGCCTATTTTAATTCGCGCCCACGCGACAGCCGCATTGGGGCTTGGGCGAGTGCTCAATCACGCCCGCTGGAAGGCCGCTTTGCACTGGAAACGGCCGTTGCCATGTATGCCGCGAAATATGCCATCGGCTCCGTGCCGCGCCCACCGCATTGGAGTGGCTTTCGCATTCTGCCACTGTCGATAGAATTCTGGCACGACAGGCCATTTCGCTTACATGACCGCGTTGTGTTCCGGTGCGAAAATCAAAGTGCTGACTGGACCAAAGCAAAGTTGTATCCATAATTCATGCCCAATTCTGACCCCCGCAAAACTCTCATTCTCACTGGTGCCTCACGCGGCATTGGCCATGCCACGGTGAAGCGCTTCTCCACGGCTGGCTGGCGGGTGATCACCTGTTCGCGCCATCCGTTCCCTGATGATTGCCCATGGGATGCTGGGCCGGAAGATCATATTGTGGTTGATCTTGCTTCCTCGGAAGATACGGCGCGGGCGATTTTGGTGATGCGCGATAAATTACAAAAGCAAGGCACTGGCCTTCATGCTCTCATTAACAATGCAGCCATCAGCCCGAAGAAATCTGGTGGTGCGCGTTTGAACTCAATTGAGTCAGATGAGGTTGAATGGAAGCGCGTGTTTCAAGTGAATTTCTTTGCACCCATCATGTTGGCGCGGGGGTTAATTGACGAGTTGACCACGGCCAAGGGTGCTGTAGTGAATGTGACTTCCATTGCAGGTTCACGCGTGCATCCTTTTGCAGGTGCTGCTTATTCCACATCGAAGGCCGCCTTGGCTTCATTGACGCGCGAAATGGCGGCGGATTTTGGCCCGCGTGGGGTTCGGGTGAATTCTATATCACCTGGTGAAATTGAAACGGCAATCTTGTCGCCTGGAACTGAAAAAATTGTCGAGCATTTGCCATTGCAGCGCTTGGGCCAACCCGAAGAAGTGGCCAAGGCGATTTATTTTCTCTGCACTGATGCTTCTAGCTATGTGACGGGTGCTGAACTTCATATCAATGGCGGGCAACATGTCTAACGATAGGCTTCGACCCGAAACAATTGCGGCCCATGCTTTGCGCGCAACTGACCCGACAACTGGTGCTATCGTGCCACCAATATACTTATCAACCACCTACGCGCGCGATGAGAATTATCAGCCGCTGCTCAAAGAAAATTATGTGCGCAACGGCAATCCAACTTTATGGCAGGCGGAAGAAACCATCACCGCGTTAGAACGCGGAGTTGCGTCATTGCTGTTTGCATCGGGAATGGCTGCTATCACCACTCTATTTGAGACCATACCGCAGGGCGCTCATGTAGTGGCACCGGCAATTATGTATTATGGCACACGCAATTGGTTGCAACGCTTGGAGGAGAAGGGGCGGATTTCGCTCACGCTGTTTGAGCATGGGGAAATTGCCGAGGCCATGCAGCCCAACACGGATTTGGTTTGGATTGAAACGCCAAATAATCCGCTGTGGGATGTGACTGATATTGAAGCTGCGGCAAAGCTTGCTCATAAAGTGGGAGCTATTTTGGCGGTGGATGCAACAGCGCTTGGGGCCGTTACAACACAGCCTTTGCATTTGGGGGCTGACATTGTTTTTCATTCCGCCACCAAATATCTCAATGGTCATTCTGATGTGTTGGCAGGTGTGTTGGTGGCGCGTGAAGTGAATGCGCGCTGGACTGAAATTTCCACATTGCGCGCCAAGCTGGGTTCGCCGCTTGCGTCATTTGAATGCTGGTTGCTGATGCGTGGCATGCGGACGTTATTCGTGCGCTATGCGC
This sequence comes from Aestuariivirga sp., assembly GCA_043759965.1. Classification (GTDB taxonomy): domain Bacteria; phylum Pseudomonadota; class Alphaproteobacteria; order Rhizobiales; family Aestuariivirgaceae; genus Aestuariivirga. The sequence goes on from JAYUPT010000196.1 coordinate 2,636, forward strand.
AAGCCTCCAACAATGCACTGGCCATCGCACGGCATTTTTCCAATCATCCAAAATTGGAACGGGTTTTATACCCCGGCCTTGCCACGCACCCCGGCCATGACATTGCGCGGCGGCAGATGACCAATGGTTATGGCGGCATGATGAGTTTGCTGTTGAAAGCTGATTTTGCTGGAGCGCAAAAATTTTGCACCCTGCTGAAAGTCATTGTACCTGCTACTTCGCTTGGTGGTGTTGAAAGTTTGGCTGAGCACCGCAAAACCGTTGAAGGTGCAACAAGCACGCTTCCTGACAATCTGGTGCGGCTTTCTATCGGCATTGAGAATGTGAATGATTTGATTGCTGATATTGAGCAGGCGCTGCGGGGGATTTAGTTTTTCCGCGCCGCGATTAAAAACTCAACATTGCCATCACCACCATCCATGGGCGATGGAATCGTTCCGTGCACGGACCAATTATTACTCACAAGAAATGCAGCCACTTCGGCGCATACGCGCTCGTGTGCGGTTTCATCTTTCACCATGC
>JAYUPT010000197.1:0-25557 GCA_043759965.1 Aestuariivirga sp.
ATCGACGATGACGGCATGGCGTTGCGAAAAGGTGCCGCGCTGCACGTCTTGGCCCGACAGCCGAATTTTCGTGCCATCGTCCAACAGGGTGGCGAAAGCGAGTGATTCAGCAGTGGCCCAATCAAAGCCTGCTTCATCCTCAAACATTTTGGCTCGTGCATCAAGCACACGCTGCATGGTTTTGTGGGGACTGAATGATTTTGGAATTTTGGTGAGCTTTGCGCCCAGCGCCTTCAACTTTTCCAAAGCTACGCCGGTTTTGCCACGACGATCATCTTCCATTGAAGAAGCGCTTTTCATGCCAGCCCAACGGCCGTCAAGCCAATCGGCCTTGTTGGCTTTGTAACCTGTGGCCACGCTCATGGCGTCTTCAAGCACTTTGCGATAATCTGCCTTCATCGCATCGAATTCGGCGGATGTGATCACACCCTCTTCAATCAAACGCGTGCCATAAATTTCGACAACCCGCTTGTGGCTGCCGATGCGTTTGTACATCAGGGGCTGGGTGAAGGCCGGTTCATCGGTTTCGTTGTGGCCAAAGCGACGGTAGCAGAACATATCGACGACGACGGGCTTTTTAAACTGCTGGCGGAACTCCGTGGCGATCTTGGCGGCAAACACAACGGCTTCCGGATCATCGCCATTGGCATGGAAAATTGGCGCTTCAATCATTTTGGCAACGTCACTTGGATAAGGTGAAGAGCGCGCCCAGAGGGGGGATGTGGTGAAGCCGATTTGATTATTAACGATGAAATGAATGGAGCCGCCTGACCTGTGCCCCTTCAACCCCGAAAGCCCAAAACATTCCGCAATAACGCCTTGGCCGGCAAAGGCCGCATCGCCATGGATGAGCAGGGGCAGAACGGTGGTGCGTTCCTTATCGCCTTTTTGATCTTGCTTGGCCCTAGCCTTGCCCAGCACGACAGGATCCACAATTTCCAAATGTGATGGGTTTGCCGTGAGCGAAAGATGCACTGTGTTGCCATCAAACACGCGGTCTGATGAGGAGCCCAAATGATATTTAACATCGCCGGAACCTTCCACATCATCAGGCGTGGAAGAGCCACCTTGGAATTCATGGAAGATGGCCGAGAAAGGTTTTGCCATTACGTTGGCGAGAACATTTAAGCGCCCACGATGGGCCATGCCGAACACAATGTCTGTCACACCCAATTGGCCACCGCGCTTGATGATTTGTTCAAGGGCAGGAATCATCGATTCACCGCCATCCAAGCCAAAGCGCTTGGTGCCCACATATTTCACATTGAGGAAGCTCTCAAAACCTTCAGACTCAATGAGCTTATTCAGAATGGCTTTTTTGCCTTCGGCCGTGAACGTGATTTCTTTGTCGGGGCCTTCAATGCGCTCTTGCACCCAAGCTTTTTGGTCAGGATCGGTGATGTGCATGAACTCCACACCCAGCGTGCCGCAATAAGTGCGCTTCAGAATATCAGTGATCTGGCGAATGGTGCCTTTTTCAATACCCAAAACATTGTCGAGAAAAATCGGGCGATCAAGATCAGCTTCGCCAAAGCCATAAGATGCAGGGTCAAGTTCTGGGTGTTGCAACGGGCCTTTGAGATGGAGGGGATCAAGGTCTGCTGCCAAGTGGCCGCGCATGCGGAAAGCGCGGATCATCATGAGGGCGCGGACTGAATCTAACGTGGCTTTGCGCACATCTTCTGCCACCACGGGGACTGCTGCTGGTGCTGCCGCGTTTGCTGCCTTGGCGCGGGCATCAATTTTGGGGGCCAAGGTTTTTTCGTAAAGCGCCCAATTGCCATCAAGGGCTGCGGTTAGTTCATCGGAGGGTTTTATCGGCCAATCTGGCCTTGCCCATGACGGGCCTTGGTTGGCCTCATCTTCGCCAAAAAGAGCATATGAGTTTTCAAATGCCGCTTGCGGGTCTGGTTTATTCATCGTGCCGTCCTTCAGTTCCGTCCGGCTTACAGCGCAATCGCTGTCATGCCGGTGGGCACAATCGCCCGTGTTACCAATTGGAAGTTCTAGATTCTAAATAAGACTAAAAAATTATTTCTGCAATGCCTTCACCAAAGTTTCACCCAAAAGTGCGGGCGAATCTGAAACAAAAATGCCAGCGCGCTTCATGGCTTCAACTTTGGAGCCTGCGTCACCCTTGCCGCCAGAGATAATGGCACCCGCATGGCCCATGCGCCGGCCGGGTGGGGCGGTGCGGCCAGCAATGAAGCCAGCCATAGGCTTTTTTACTTTATTAGTGCGGATGAATTCAGCGGCATCTTCTTCAGCCGAGCCGCCAATTTCACCGATCATAATGATCGATTGAGTTTCATCATCAGCCAAGAACATTTCCAGCATGTCGATGAACTCAGTGCCCTTCACCGGGTCGCCGCCAATGCCAACCGCCGTGGTTTGGCCAAGGCCAGCCCGGGTGGTTTGGAACACCGCTTCATAAGTCAAAGTGCCGGAACGCGAGACAATACCCACGCTGCCTTTTTTGAAAATGTTGCCAGGCATAATGCCAATCTTGCATTCATCAGGGGTGAGAACACCTGGGCAATTTGGCCCTATGAGACGGGATTTTGAGCCTGAGAGTGCGCGCTTCACCTTCACCATATCCAAAACCGGAATGCCTTCAGTGATACAAACGATCAATGGAATTTCCGCATCAATGGCTTCGAGAATGGCATCAGCTGCAAAAGGAGGTGGCACGTAAATGACGGACGCATCAGCTTCAGTGGTTTCACGCGCTTCCATCACCGTGTTGAAAACCGGAACGCCCAGATGCGACGTTCCGCCCTTGCCGGGGGTAACGCCACCTACCATCTTGGTACCGTATTTAATTGCCTGTTCCGAATGGAACGTGCCCGCTTCGCCTGTGAAGCCTTGGCATATGACGCGTGTGTTTTTGGTGACGAGGATGGACATTATGCGGCGTCCTTTACAGCTTTAACAATCTTTTGCGCAGCATCGTTCAAATCATCGGCGGGTAAAACATTCAGACCTGAGTCAGTGATAATCTTCTTGCCTAATTCCACATTGGTGCCTTCTAAGCGCACCACCAACGGAACCTTCAGCCCCACATCTCGCACGGCGGCCACCACACCTTCGGCAATCACATCGCATTTCATAATGCCACCGAAAATGTTGACAAGAATGCCTTTTACGCGGCTGTCAGCGGTGATGATTTTGAAGGCGGCTGTTACTTTTTCTTTGGTTGCTCCACCGCCCACATCGAGGAAGTTGGCAGGCTCAGCGCCGTAAAGCTTGATGATGTCCATGGTGGCCATGGCAAGGCCAGCACCATTCACCATGCAGCCGATGGAACCATCTAACGCCACATAAGAGAGATCATATTTTGAGGCTTCAATTTCCTTGGGGTCTTCTTCGGTTAAATCCCGCAAGGCCACAATATCAGGATGACGCATCAGCGAATTGGAATCGAAATTCACTTTGGCGTCCAAGCAAATCAATTGATTGTCTTTGCTCACCACCAATGGATTGATTTCGAGCAGGCTCATATCGGTTTCAATGAAGGCATTATAAAGCTGGCCCATCATTTTGCCGCATTGCTTGGCAAGATCACCTTCGAGTTTCAATGCAACGGCGATGCGGCGGCCAATATAAGGCTGATAGCCAGCTGCGGGATCCACATGAATGGTGATTATTTTTTCCGGCGTATTATGCGCCACGTCTTCAATGCTCATACCGCCTTCGGTTGATGCAATGAACGCCACGCTAGAAGTTTCACGGCCCACTAACATTGAGAGGTAAAGTTCGCGCGCAATGGCGGTGCCTTCTTCGATGTAAAGGCGCTGCACCAGTTTGCCTTCGGGGCCCGTTTGCGGTGTCACCAACGTCATGCCCAAAATGCGCGTTGATTCAGTTTTCACATCGGCGATAGATTTTACAACTTTAACACCGCCACCAAGCCCGCGGCCTCCAGCATGGATTTGTGCCTTCACCACCCAAACAGGTCCTGGTTGGGCTTCAGCTGCTTTCACTGCTTCATCAACTGTAAAAGCCGCCGTGCCCTTGCCGGTGACTACGCCAAATTTGCGAAGGAGTTCCTTGGCTTGATATTCGTGAATGTTCATTATGCGAGTTCCGGTGCTAAAGTTTTTGCAGCAGCCATCAAGCCATGCACCGCCTCAACTGATTTTTGGAAGCCAGCTTTTTCTTCGGCGTTGAGTTGCACTTCAACAATGCGCTCGACACCGTTTTCACCAATCACAATTGGAACACCAACATAGGTTCCGCTCACGCCATATTGACCAGTGAGGTGGGCCGCACAGGGCAACACGCGCTTGAAATCTTTGAGGTAACTTTCAGCCATGGCAATGGCGGAGGAGGCTGGCGCATAATAAGCCGAACCCGTTTTGAGCAGGCCCACAATTTCAGCGCCGCCATCGCGGGTGCGCTGCACGATTTGGTCGATTTTTTCTTGTGTGCTCCAGCCCATTTTCACGAGATCAGGAACCGGAATGCCAGCCACTGTGGAATAACGTGTGAGCGGCACCATGGTGTCGCCATGGCCGCCCATCACAAATGCGTTCACATCTTTCACAGAGACTTTGAATTCTTCAGCGAGGAAATGTTGGAAGCGGGCTGAGTCAAGAACGCCCGCCATGCCGATCAACTTGTGGGTAGGCAGGCCGGAGAATTTTTGCAAGGCCCAGACCATCACGTCGAGCGGATTGGTGATGCAGATCACGAAAGCATTTGGCGCATGGGCTTTTAGGCCTTCGCCCACTGACTTCATCACTTTGAGATTGATACCCACGAGATCATCGCGGCTCATGCCGGGTTTGCGTGGCACACCGGCGGTGACGATGCACACATCAGCACCCGCAATGGCTTCATAAGAATTAGCGCCTGAAAGCTTTGCATCAAAGCCTTCAACACCACCGGATTGGCTGAGATCAAGCGCTTTGCCTTGCGGCAGACCTTCGGCAATATCGAAGATTACTATGTCACCGAGTTCTTTGAGGGCCGCAAGGTGAGCAAGTGTGCCACCTATCATACCGCCGCCAATCAAAGCAATTTTCTTCCGTGCCATCGTCAAGTTCCCTCGTGGTTTGTCTCGAAATTTTGGCCTTCCTAGACCTGTTGCGCCGCAGCATCAAGAAAAGATTGGTGACGTGCGCACATCATTTCACGTCGCTTTCCACCAGCTGGCAGATTGCATCTCTTGCAGCCTCGAAGCTGTGCGTAAAAATTCGGCACGGTGCTGGCCTGTTGGGCAGAGCAGTTCTGGTTTTGCAGCTGCAGAAGCCACCAGCCTTGTTCCCGCATCATAAAACGTGTCGATCATCAGAATGAAGCGCTTGGCCTCATTGCGTTGGCGGGTCTTCAAAATGGGGATGTGATCCACAAAAACTGTGTGGAAATTTTTGGCAATGGCCAGATAGTCGGGGGCGGCAAGAGGGTTTTCACAAAGATCGGAAAAATCAAATCTGGCACATGAATGAGCAGCATGTGGTACATGCAATTTGCGCCCTAAAAATTCTAAATCCATTGGTTCGCCAGAGACACCATCCGTTAGGTCGCTCCAAAGCTGGTTCATTTCCCTATCAGCATTGTTACCTAAAGGTGTGAGATAGGTTTGGCGTGTGGCGATACGGCCCAAGCGATAGTCTTGGCCGTCGCTCAAATGCAAAACATCCAACTCAGCGTTGAGCTTGGCGATGAAGGGCAAAAATATGTGGCGGTTCAAACCATCTTTATAAAGTTGATCAGGTGGCAAATTGGAAGTGGTGACAAAACTAACACCGCGCTTTTGCAAAGCTTCAAACAGTCGCCCAATAATCATGGCATCAGCAATATCGCTGATTTGCATTTCATCTAAGCAGAGCAACGTGCTGCTGGCGGCAATATCATCAGCAATATCTGAAATTATATCATTAGATTTTAGGGTAGCGCGTTTGGCGTGAACCTCTTGCATGAAAGCATGAAAATGCACGCGGCGTTTCGGTGGATTTTTGATGCTGGCAAAAAACAAATCCATCAACATGGTTTTGCCGCGCCCCACTTCACCCCAGATATATAGTCCGCGTGGGGGTTGTTGTTTGGTGCGCCATAGTTTTGATAAAATGCTTGAGCTTTTTTGCGCATTCAAAAGCTTGGAGAGACTTTCAAGCTTTTGCAGCACTGCGTGTTGTGGCGCATCCACTTTAAGTTTGCCACTGTGCAGCAGGGCTTCATAATTAGTGTTGAGGCTCATGGACGTTCTATTGCGAGAGCCAGATCAAATTGGCAAGTGGCTAACTTTATCGATGAAATAGCGCAGCAAGGTGATGTGGCCAGCGGTGATCGCAACATAGCCAAAGCCGGTGATGCAAAGTTGCAATGTGGTCAAAGGCACAAGGCCCGCATCAATGGCACGGGATTTCAAGTTTGCCAAAACCGCCATGCCGCCAAAAATAACCAGAATGATTTGGCTAAAATAGAGACCAGCAGCGACAACCAATAAGCCGATTGCCATGAGCCCATAATGGGCGTTCCTGCCGATGAGGCGGGCAAAAGCTGAGCGCAGGGCAATGCCGCCATCCAATGGTTCGGCAGGAATGAGATTAAACAAATTCACGCCCGCCGTGATCATGCCGAGCACATAGAGCAGGGGGATCAATTGATTTCCAGTGAGCAAATGGCCAGCACACACGATGGCAAGGAGAATGGAAAATCCCGGCCCCATTAAAGCTGCAAAAACCGCTTGGCCTTGTGATTCGTAAGGCAGACGTGGCACGGCGACGGCCCCTAAGAAGGGCAGAAAAATCATGCGGCCCCACGGCTGGCCCATCAAACGGAAAGCCAGCAAATGGCCAAGTTCATGGATGAACAATGCAAAAACCAAAAGCAAGGCAAAGGTCATGCCCATTATAATGCCAAAGGCTGCCAGCGTGAAAATGCCAGTGACGAGGGCCACTAAAGCTGAAATGATGTAATAGGGCCGCTCATCTGGCGTTCCGTTTTCGGCTAGGCCTTTCAAACGGTAAACGCCACTCCACAAATCTGCACGCGCTAAAAGTTGGGCGATTAAAGACCGCGAACCCCAATGGTAGGAAGTTAGCAATCTGGTTCCATCATTTTCTGCGCACATGTGATGCGAGATTTTCAGAAGCTCATTGTTTAGCGATTTTCCCTCTAAGCCGCACCGCTCCAGAATGATTGATTGGTTTTCACTGCGCTCAGTAATCCTGAACAAAGCAGTTGAGGGGCGCTGCACGCCGTTCATCAATGTGGTGGTATAGGTTTTGCGGTAAGTTTGACTGGCGGCATCAACCAAATCGGATTTGACGATAGTGCGGCCCCAATTTTCAATCTTGCCATCATAGACATCGATCAACTGCCAAACATTTTCGAGTTTGGCATTGATCCATAAGCTGGTGCGTGGGGTTACGTTTGATCTGAGGCCAAGCAGCGCCAGCAATATTAAAGTGAATGGAATTTCGGGTCCGAGATTCGAAAAGATACTATACATGGGTTCACTTTCTGATCAGAAGTTGAACCTAGGCGAGAATATCTTAACAGGATGAAAACACACACTTACTTTTCGATGAAGGCAACTTGCGGGCTGGCATGGCGTGGCATGTGTCCGGTTTGGCGGGGGTCGTCATGCACTTCGACCATGAGTGCATAGGGCATGAAGCCGGACCGTTGATAAAACCCAATCGCGTTGGGATGGTCAAAATGGCAGGTGTGCACCCAGAACCTGTTGATTGGCTTGGCCCAAGCTTTGGCGATTGCCACATTCATTAAAGCGCGGCCAAGGCCAGAACCTATGGCATCTTTAGTCAGGCCGAAGAATGCAAGTTCACAATTTGGCATTTCAGTGAAGTTGAGTTCGAGAATGCCGATTGCGGTTTCATGCCTGAAGAGGGCGTAGGATTCGATCTGCGGATTGCTCAGTATGGCCGCTAATTTTTCGTCCGGCATGATTGCGCGCGAGAACCACATATTATCAATACCCACTTTGCTGAACAAGGCACGGTAAGCAGCAAGATCATGGGCATCAACAACACGCAGAGAATATTCCGCTGGTAGGGCTTGTGGCTCAACCAACGGATTTGCAGTCATTTCCAAACAGGTGACAATGTTTGCCAGTTTGCCAGGCGGTAGATCATAGTAACCATTGGGGAGGTCGAGAGTTGTCAATTTTTACTTCATCGTTGGAATTGAAAACTGTGCGCCTTCTTTTGTGCCCGAAGGCCAGCGCGAGGTTACAGTTTTGGTTTTGGTGTAAAAGCGAATTGAATCTGGACCGTGTTGGTTCAAATCGCCAAAGCTTGAAGATTTCCAGCCACCAAATGTGTGATAAGCCAAAGGCACTGGAATGGGCACGTTAATGCCGATCATGCCCACTTGTACCTTTGCTGCAAAATCCCGCGCGGCATCACCATCACGGGTATAAATTGCAACGCCGTTGCCATATTCATGGTCATTGCACAGGCCCAAAGCTTCTTCATAGGTTTTGGCACGCAGCACACCCAGAACTGGTCCAAAGATTTCTTCCTTATAAATGCGCATATCTTTGGTTACGTTGTCAAATAAAGTGCCACCGAGAAAATAGCCATTCTCATAGCCTTGCATTTTAAAGCCACGGCCATCCACGGCCAGTGTGGCACCTTCTTTAATTCCAATATCAATGTAGCCGCGCACACGGTCTAAGGCCATCTTGGTGACCAGCGGGCCGTAATCAGCTTCGCGGTCGGTGGAGAGCCCTATTTTGAGTTTTTCAACGCGTGGTATGAGTTTTGCCATTAACGCATCGGCTGTTGCTTCACCAACAGGTACGGCCACTGAGATTGCCATGCAGCGTTCACCTGCTGAGCCATAGCCAGCACCGATCAAGGCATCAACGGCTTGGTCCAAATTTGCATCCGGCATAATAACCATATGGTTTTTTGCACCACCAAAGCATTGGGCGCGCTTGCCGGTGGCTGTTGCACCAGCATAAACATATTGGGCAATCGCAGTTGATCCCACAAAGCCCACAGCCTTAATGTCTGGATCATTTAATATTGCATCAACCGACTCTTTATCGCCGTTAACAACGTTCAAAATGCCGGGTGGCAGGCCTGCTTCAATGAACAGTTCAGCTATGCGAAGGGGGCAAGAGGGGTCACGCTCAGATGGCTTCATAATAAAGGCATTGCCCACTGCAATGGCAGGCGCACATTTCCACAACGGGATCATGGCGGGGAAGTTAAACGGGGTAATCCCAGCAACAACGCCCAAAGCCTGACGCATGGAATACATATCAATGCCAGGGCCAGCGCCATCGGTGAATTCGCCTTTTACCAAATGTGGAACACCACAGGCAAACTCAGCCACTTCCACACCGCGTTGCAAATCGCCCAGTGCATCAGGCACGGTTTTGCCGTGCTCAATTGAAATCAAGGTGGCCAGTTCTTCGCGGTGCTTATTGGCAAGTTCCACGAACTTCATCATCACGCGAGCGCGAAATTGCGGGTTTTTGGCTGCCCAAGCCGGCTGTGCGGCTTTGGCATTTTCTACTGCGGCGCGAAGTTCGGCCGTGGAAGCAAGGGCTACTTTGGCCTGCACTTCACCTGTGTTCGGGTTATAAACATCGGCAAAGCGGCCTGATGCACCTTTAACGTGCTTGCCATTGATAAAGTGACCGATTTCTTTGACCATGTGAAACTCTCTCTTAATAAATATGATGGGCTGATTTAGCAGATGAAGTTTCTATACACGAGTTCCAATCGAAATGGAACAAATAAATCATTCAGTCCAGAAAATAGAACATAAATTCTATTTTTCAAGTTGAACGACCAAGTCCTCTAAGGCTTTTAAGATGAGTTCAAGATTGGCAAAGTAGTGAACTTCGCGGCCAACGCGCTTTTGGGTGAGAATGTCGCGCAGTGTCATATCCTTCAGATGAAAGGACAGTGTGGGGGGTGCGATTTTCAAAATTTCGGCAATCTTTCCTGCAGCCATGCCGGTGGCGGCCTCATCCTTGGACAAAGGTGCCAGAAGTTTCAATATTTCTAAACGAGTCACTTGGCCAACTGAACCAAAAATCGCTGATAGCTGCTTGGTTTCCATGATTCAACTATTCGTGAATTCTACAAAACTTCAATGGGTTGGAAGAGTGCTTTATTATTTTAGGTGAAACGAAGGGATCCAGACATAACCATCGTCATCGATCAGCATCGCTTCACGCAAACCATGGGGTTTATTCAAACTGCCAGCTAGAACACCATAACCTGATTCTCTCGCTTTGGCTTCAGCTATATCGGGGTCGCAGCCATAAATGCGCAGTTCTACGCCCACACCTCTTGCCTCCGCCAACGCTAGGCTGCCATGAAGTGGATTGTCGCGATAAGTTTCATCGGCGTGGAACATGAAATCGCAGCCAGCCAGTTTCATAGCCGCAAAATTGGGCGTTCTGAAAAATACTGCCGCACCAAGGACGTGTTCAACAAAATTCACGCTTCGGGTCACATCTCTCACAATGAGATTGAAGCCCAGCCCGCGCAAAGACTTGCCATATTCACTGCCGGACATGGGCGTCGATCCAGACATGATTTAGTTCATCACTATTTCGCCATGGCTCATATCGTGCTCATCGTGGAAATAACTGACGGCGCAAGACGGGATATTGCACGGAAATTTTACGCCTTTCTGTCTGAGGGCCAGCAGAAAAAATGTGGCTGCATCAGTTGCCAAGCTTGGGGCATCGATAAATTCATCATCATCCAAAGCGGCTTGAATGCGGTTGGCGGCTTCTTGCATTAAACTATCAGCACGCTTCCGGCCCAAAGCGCAAGTTTCGCGCCAATTTTCTAAAAGATCACTGCGTTTAAGTTCAATTACCATGTCTTGCTCCAGCACCAGCGGAAGATTGCCTCTGGCTCTGATATCATGGATGGGCGAACCTGCATTTGCAGATTCAGGGCAAGACACTGTGAAATCGGCACATTCAATGGATGGATTACGCATGATACACCTCAACTAACGAGAGAAGACCTTGCGCCTAGTTGATTGCAAAACCGTTAACCCTGTTTGGCATTGTCCTTCCATGCTTGGTGATAGGTTTTCATACCTTGCAAGTTTGCTGGTTCCACGGCGCAGAGTTTAATTTCTAAGATGGGTGGCTTTCCATCCTGAAACAGTGCCAAGCAAGCAGCGCCTGCGGCCGTGCCATCGCGCAAATCAGATGCGAAGATTTTTTGGGCGGAGCGCAACTGGGCAAGGATAGCTAAAAACACGCTGTGTTTGGAAAATGGACCATCAACAATAATCTGATTTTCAGACCAAACTGCGTCAAGTTGAGCAGACACCATGAGCACACAATACAGTGCTGCTAGGCTGGCGCGTTCGGCAGGGCTGGTGACTTGCGGTCCATTGATGTGGCCCTTTTTACCAGTGCTAGGATAAGGCCCGCCTGAATCGGTGAAGCTGGGAAGCGCCATGGTTCCAGCATCCACCAGCTTTTGCACGAGCGTTAGATCAGCCAAATCTGCTGATGACCCTGCGCATAGAACCTCTAATTCCTTGCCGCCAAAAAACCTGCTGCAGGCCACGGTGTTTCCGAGCACATCGGTATTGGTGTTAGTGTCCAAGGTGTGATCAAGCTTGGTAATATCGGCAGCACTGTTAAAACTGATCACCCATGTGCCTGTTGAGAGCAAGGTGAAATTATTGAGGCCACCTGAAAGGTAGCGGAAATAATTCGCATTTGAATCATGAACGCCGGCCAGCACCTCACCGCGGCCTCGAAATTTTGCTCCGGCATAATCGTTGGTCAATTTGCCCAAGCCTTCCCAGGCTTTGCGCATCGGCGCAAAAGCCTTTGCCCAGCCTTGAGTGATTGCCAGATGGGAAGGTTCAGTTGTGTTTACATTCAACAATTGGCTTTGACAGGCCATGGACGAAATTTCACTAGACGCCACCCCTGACAATCGAAACGCAATATATTGAATCCATGACAAGATGGTTGTGACAGTTGCAAATTTTTCTGCATTTAATTTCTGTTGCCAAAAAATTTGCAAAGCATGTGTCAATGCCATGGGCAGCAATGTGCAATAAACTTCAGAGAAGGCAGGTTGAAGCTTTAAGTAATCTGCGATCACTTCAGGTGGGGGTTGCGAGGCGTAATCCATAATTGGAAAGGCAAGTTCGCCCGCTTCAGTGAGTAAAGCAAGGCAAGCGCCGTGCGCGCACGGCACGATGACATCAACGGGCATAATGGCATCAAGTTCTCGGAGTGCAGTTTTTAGAAACTCCATCGTTGGTTCAGCATCAATGATTTTATAATCATCACCCTCACGATGTGAGCTGGCGATTCTTCGCTCAGCCATGATTTTAAAATCAGGCGAAAATAAAATTGCTTTGGTGTTGGTGTAACCTACGTCAACGACAACAATTCCGCGCGGGGTTTGATTTTGCTTATTCTGATTTTGCATGGCGCCTATGATTTCATGGGAACAGACTAGACGCAACAACTCAACTGATGTTATCGCGGGGTCATCTGTAATTTTTAGGAGATATGATCATGGCAAAGCTCAAACATATCGAATTGCGCAAACAAGTGATCGAAATTTGCCTGGCCATGAATAAAGAGGGCATCAACCAAGGCACATCAGGCAATGTGAGTGTGCGGGTGCCAGAGGGGTTCCTCATCACGGCATCGGGCGTTCCTTATAAAAAAATGAAGTCACATCACATTGTGACGATGGATTTGGATGGTGGTTATGAGGGCGATTATTTGCCATCAACCGAGTGGCGCATGCACATGGATATTTATAAAGCACGCCCAGAAGCAGGTGCCATTGTGCATGTGCATTCAACTTATGCCACTGCAATGGCGTGCTTGCGCAAAGATGTTCCTGCTTTCCATTATATGATTGGCGTGACCGGTGGCACCTCACTTCGGGTTTCGGATTATGCTGAGTTTGGCACACAAGAATTATCAGATACGATGTTGGCAGCGATGAAAGATCGCACCGCTTGCCTGCTTGCGAACCATGGCCAGATTTGTTTTTCAAATAATTTAGACAAGGCATTGTGGTTGGCGGGTGAAGTGGAAGCACTGTGCCATATGTATTGGGCAGCAACTGTTGCGGGCAAGCCTGTGGTGTTGGCGGAAGATAAAATGGTGAGTGTTTTGAAACGCTTCAGAACTTATGGCCGCCAGCCTGATGCATTGAAAGCGGAAGATGTTTCAGCCCATGCGGTGTTTGCGCCCACGCGCCGCGATGTGAAAAAGAAGAAAACAAAAATCAAGTAATGCTGCATCGCAGCGACGTTTTTCTAAGGCAGAAAATTTGCAACGCTATAGTAATGTCAAAAATTCTTGCGCATGTCTTTTATAAATCACAAAAATTCCTGAGAAACCAATCGATCGGAAATTTAAGATGAGCTTTAAGAAATATGATAAGCAAACCTTTCTTGCGGATGCGGCCGCTGATTTTGTAGCACGCCGCATTTCCAAACGAAGCTTCTTGAAAAAAATGGCTTTAGGTGGTGCTGGCTTTTCAGCTTTTGCTGCTGGCCTTCTGGGCAATACACGGCCTTTCTGTGGCAATTTAAATTTGCTTGGCACCGAGGCTTTGGCTGAGGGCAACCCCGAAGTGAACAAGTGGTTGATTGATGTTGGTTCCAAATTCAAGGGCACCAAAATCCGCTACACATCTGAAGCTACGCCACCCACAGTCGTGCTCGACAAGATAAAGAAAGAATTTACCGATCTAACTGGCATTGAAGTTGACATTGAAATTGTTCCACTTGAACAAGTTCTGGCCAAGGCCACGCAAGATGTGCAAGGGCAGCTTGGCACCTATGATCTCTATTATCTCGACCAATCATGGGTGGCCACATTTGCTCAAGATACGATTGACCCTGTTGCCTATTACAAAGACAAGCCAGATTTGGCCATGCCAGGTTTTGACTTTGAAGATTTCTCCAAGCCACTGGTTGATGGTTTGGCTCTCTATGATGGCAAGTGGGTGGGTATTCCTTTCGATATTCCAATTTTCATCACCATGTATCGCAAGGACATTTTTGAAAAACTCAAAATTGCTCCACCAACAACGGTTGATGAATATACCGCAGCCGTGAAGCAGATTACCGAAGCTGAAAAAGGCAACGGCATGTTCGGCACGGGCCTTCAAGCCAAGTCTGGTCATTACTCTCTGAACTGCGATTGGACTCAAGCTGTGTGGAATGAAGGGGGATCGATTTTCACGAAGGACAAGAAATTCTCTGGTAATGATGAAGCGGGCGTTCGTGGCCTTCTATGGTATCAAGAAATGTTGAAGAATGCGCCGCCACAATCCACCGCCTCAACCGGGGATGGTCAATTCCAAATGATGGTTTCTGGTCAAGTGGCTCTAGTGAATACATGGGATGAAAACTTCCCAAGCCTAGATGCAGATGATTCAATAGTAAAAGGCCTGTGGGAGCCATTGCGCCCAATCACGGGCAAACCGCTGCGTTCAGTTACTGATGTTGGCTTTGGAGAAATTCCAAACAATGGCCATCAAGGCGGTTCGATTCTCGGTATTTCCAAGTATTCCAAGAATATTGATGCTGCTTGGATATTCATGCAATGGGCTTGCTCTAAAGACATTATGACCCGCTGCACTTTGGCTGGTGGTTTTGCGCCAATGCGCCTCTCGTCCTTTGCAGATGAGCGCGTGAAGGCCAAAGCAGTTGTTGGACCTGGCACAACACGCCATCTTGAAGTTGTGAAGTGGACCATCGCCAATGCCATGGCTTCGGAGCCTGATATGCCACTATGGGCTGGCTTCGCGCATAATGAGATTCCAGTGGGCCTTGGAAAATTGTTGACCGGACAAGACTATGGTGGTGACGCCAAGAAATGTATGGATGACATAGCCTCTCAAATTGATAAAGCTGTGGCTGAAGCTGGTCTATAACTTTAAACACGCATGTGGAGGTGGGGTTATGCCTGCCTCAAATTTTTAACGGCAGTTTATGAAACAAGATTTGGTCATAGGGCTTGATGCCTCCACAACTGCAACCAAGGCTATTGCTTGGGATAGACGTGGCCATTTAGTTGCGGAGGCCCGCGCTGCGGTTCCTTTGAGCACACCAAAACCCGGCTGGTATGAGCAGGAGGTTTCCGATTGGACAGGGGCTGCTGCAAAAGCTTTAAAGCAACTTTCCAAAAAAATAGACATGGACCGCGTGGTAGCCATTTCCATTTCCAATCAGCGCGAATCTTTTGCGCAGTTTGACGCAAAGAACATACCACTTCGGCCTGGCACTTTATGGCTGGATGAACGAGCTCATATAGAAGCCAAAGAACTGGCACGCGATATTGGCGCTGCACGCTTACATGAAATTTCAGGAAAACCATCAGATATTACGCCGTGCATTTCGCGCTGCCTGTGGCTTTCCAAGCATGAACCAAAGGTATGGTCAAAAACTGCTATGACCGCAGAAGTGCACGGTGTGTTGACGCAGTTTTTCACGGGATACTGGCACACCTCTTCAGCTTCGGCTGATCCCATGGGTCTCATCGATTTGCGCCAGTTTGACTGGTCGGAAGAATTGATCAGGCATGTGGGTCTTGCCCGCAAACAATTGCCAAAACTTTATCGCCCCGGCGAAGTGCTGGGGGATGTTTCAGCTGCAGCAGCAAAACTCACGAGCCTTAAAGCTGGAACTCTTGTTGTGGCAGGCGGTGGCGATGGCCAATGTGCAGGCACGGGGGGCAATGTGTTTGTTAAGGGCCGGGCTTATCTCAATCTTGGCACTGCAGTTGTGTCTGGTAACTATGGCAAGGCCTATGCACATAACCTAATGTTTCGCACAATGTCTGCTGTTGCTGAGGAAGGTTATATTTACGAGACCTGCATTCGCACAGGCTCATTTTTGCTGAACTGGATGGTCGAGCGCTTATTTAATATCGATCCAGTCAAGAATCCTGCGATATTCAAGACACTCGAAAATGAAGCAAAACTTTCACCTATTGGTTCGCGTGGGCTTGCGCTGGTGCCCTATTGGTCTGGCTGCATGACGCCTTATTGGGACACGGGTGCGAGAGGTATTATCGCGGGGTTTTCAGGCAATCACTCACGCGGTGATGTTTACCGCGCCATGCTGGAGGGCATTGCACTTGAACAGGTGATGATGACCAATGGTGCAGAAGCTGCCACCTCAGCCATTGACCACTATGTTATTATGGGCGGGGGTGCGCGTTCTGATTTCTGGTGCCAGATTATTGCTGATGCATCTGGGCGTGAGGTTAAACGATTGGAAACAGTTGAAGCGTCTTCGCAAGGGGCGGCAATGGCGGCTGCTAAGGCTGCAAATTGGTTTTCCTCAATTCCTGAAGCTGCTGCAACAATGTCTGGTAAGCCGTCCAAAATTTTCCGCCCCCGCACCAAACAAAATGAGGCCTATGCAGAATTGCTAAGTATCACCCGCGAGCTTTGGCCGCACGTTTCACTTTGGAATGCAAAATTACAAGAATTTGCGAGCAAGCATAATGGCTGATTGGAATCATTTGATCAGAGACGTGGTTGCCGGAGAGTGGCGAGACCCCGAAACGGGCAAGGCTGCCACCATGCCGTTCGAGACAATTCGCCTTGAAGAAGACTTAGAAGGGGGCGCTGCTGATATGGTGGCTCCCCTTAAACTTGGTCGGCGCATTGCTGTTGTTTCTGATCATAACACGCATGAAGCCATGGGAAGGCGGGTTGCCAAGGAGCTTAAAGCGCTTGGCACGGTCGATGAAATTATCATGCCAAGTGATAGTCATTGCGACGAGCCTACAATTGCAGTGCTGCAAGATAAATCGCGCCATGCGGATGGTGTGGTGGTAGTGGGTTCAGGTTCAATTTCCGATGTGGTGAAATATGCAACGTTCAAAGATGGTCGCAAATATGTGAGCTTTCCAACGGCGGCCTCGATGAATGGTTATGCGGCGGGCACCGCTTCAGTGACATTGAGTAATGGATATAAAACCTCGCTCCCAGCACGGGCGCCGCGCGGCATATTTATTGATCTCAAAGTAAATGCGGCTGCCCCTTCTTGGCTTCCTGCTGCGGGGCTTGCTGATAGCTTATGCAGACCCACAGCACAGGTGGATTGGTGGGCCTCACACAGGTTGTTTGATAGTTTCTATTCAACCGCGCCTTATACGTTGCTTGCCGAAGATGAGCCGCGCATGATTGCCAGTGCCGCAGGCTTGGCCAAACATGATGTGGCCGCACAGGGCCACCTGCACAGAGTTATGATCCTCTCTGGTTTTGGCAATTGTTTTACAGGCAGTTCTCATGCGGGCTCCATGGGGGAACACCAGGTTTCACATTGGATTGATATGTTTGCTGGCAAGCAGCACCCAGGCACCATTCATGGGCAGCAAGTGGGCGTTGCCACCTTGGCCATTGCACGGTTGCAAAAGGAAATGCTGAATATGGCCCGCGCGCCAAAAATAAAACCCACACATATTGAGGAAGAAGAATTCATCACCCGTTATGGCAGAAAGCTTGGCCCCTTATGTTTTGCAGAAGCAAAACTGAAAGCATTTGATGTTGAAGGTGCTGCAGCCTTTAATGACAAACTCGAAAGGCTGTGGCCGGAACTGCGTGAAGAGCTGGCGGCATTTATGATTGATCCTGCAGAGCTGCAAAAAATTATTGCGAGCGCGGGTGGACCAGCAACAGCGACTGAATTGGGACTTTCAGTTTCCGTGTGGCGTGATGCCATGAAATATGGCCGTGATATTCGCAACCGTTGGTCATTTTTAGATTTGGCTGATGACTGCGGATTGCTCGATGAATTTTTAGCGCAAGACGCGCAGTAAGGTGGATGGGATATGGCATCAGTAATCATTCTGGGTGCGGGTGTCATGGGTTCGGCCATGAGTTTGCCCTTGGCTGACAGGGGTTATCAAGTGCGTCTGGTGGGCACGCCCTTTGATGTGGAAACAATTGAGAGCATTAAATCTAGCCAACCTCATCCCAAGCTTAATGTGGTATTACCTCGATCTGTTATAGCGTTTCAGTACACGCAGCTTGCCGAAACATTCGACAATAGTGTGGAGCTAATTTTGTTTGGTGTGGCCTCGGCTGGTGTGAACTGGGCCACCGCACAACTGGCCTCAGTGTTAAAAAAGCCAGTGCCTATTTTGATGATTACCAAGGGCATGGCCGCAGATGGGAAAGAGCTTGGCTGTTTGCCGGATAAGGTGGCGCAGGCGCTGGAAAAATCGACTGGCTTTAAAGTTCCCGTTGCAGCTATCGGTGGCCCTTGCATTGCTGGTGAACTTGCGGTGCGCAGGCCCACGGGCACGGTGATTGTGGCGCATGACTTTGCCTTGGCTTTGCGCTTGTGTGAAAATCTTCAAACTGAATATTATCAACCACGACCCTCGCTTGATGTAATTGGCGTTGAAACCTGTGCGGCGTTTAAGAATTTTTTCGCCATTGCGGTGGGTTGGGCGCACGGTGCTGCTGGGCGCATTGCAGCGACTGAGAACAAAGCTCTCAATCATAATGCGGCGGCCATTTTATTTGACCAAGCCATTCGTGAAATGATGGTGTTGGTGAAAAGCCTCGGCGGAAGTGTTGAAAGCGTGTGGGGGTTGGCGGGTGCTGGCGATCTTTATGTGACCTGTCAGGCCGGGCGCAACTCTCGGCTTGGCCACCATTTGGGCAGCGGGCTCAGCTATTCCGCAGTAAAGCTTGGGCCGATGAAAGATGAAACGATTGAGGGCGCTGAATTGGGGCTTGCTGTTGCTGCAACTATTCATTCTATGATCGCGGCAGGGAAATTACAGGCTTCTCAATTACCGCTGACATTGGCACTTATAAATGCTCTACAACATAACTCAGAATTTATTCCATCATGGGATGCTTTTCACCGGAGTTATTGAATATGCCAGAGCGCGATGCGTTGGTGGTGCCCAGTGGATTGGCTGAAGCTTTGGATGATCCGCAACGTGCCGCCACGTTTGTCACCTCGACCGGCTGACGATACTGTTTATTTTCAAGCTCTGCTGGAAGGCACCAGCGCTATTGTGGCTTTGGCATCAACCATTCATGCTCAGGCGCATTGTGAAATTTCCAAGTGCGCTTGGGGCCGGCCATTACGTTTAGATAATAAAGGTCATAACCATGCACCGTGGCGCACGGGTGATAGCCTTTGGGTACCAAGGTCACATCGCCATCTTCCACGGCCATGGCTTCATCCAGTTTGCGATTGTCGGTATAGACACGCTGGAAGGCAAAGCCTTGTGGTGGGTTGATGCGGTGATAATAGGTTTCTTCGAGATAGGATTCCTTTGGCAAATTATCTTTGTCGTGCTTGTGCGGCGGATAAGATGAGGTGTTACCATTTGGCGTGATCACTTCAACAACCAATAGGCTTTCAGCCGTCAAGTCTTGCTCTGGTAAAATGTTGGTCACATGGCGGGTGTTTGAACCTTTGCCTCTAATTTCTTGGTTGAGGCCTTCAGGTGGAATGATGCGGGCCGCATGTTTGCCTTTAGCTGGGGCAGAGCACACACCTAAAACCAATTCAGTGGTTGCTTCCACCTGCCACTTGACACCGGGCGGCACATAGGCTGACCAAGGCTTGCCTTCAAAGGGCGACATACGATCGCCTACTACGCCATAGTCTTTGCCAGCAATTGTCACTTTGCCTTTGCCGGAAACGAAAACCAAACAGATCTCGCGCTTGGCATCGCTGCCTTTAGCAAATTTGCCTTTGGGGGTATTCCACACATCAAAGCCCACATATTTCCATTTTGCAGATTTTGGGGTGACGTGGGTTACGCGGCCACTCCCTTTTTTTGGTTTGACGATAAGCTTTGGCATTTTTGTTTTCCTAGCGTTCGTTCTTCAGCGCTTTTACATATTTCTTGCGCGCGGCTTGCACCGTGGGGCGGTCTGAAACTTCAGGCACGGCCACATCCCACCATGAACCACCAGCATCAGTTGAAGCCATTGGGTCCGTATCGATCACGATCACTGTGGTCTTGGTGTTTGACTTTGACTTTTCGAGTGCTGATTCCAAATCGGCAAGCGATGCAACCTTTTCAGAAATTGCCCCCATGCTGGCTGCATGGGCAACAAAATCAATTGCAGGGGAAACATCTTGTTTCACGTTATAATCGAACAGATTATTAAAGCGTTCGCCGCCAGTGGCATGTTGCAGGCGGTTGATGCAACCGAAACCTCGGTTATCTAACAACACGACTGTAATTTTGTGGCCGAGCATCACTGATGTTGCGAGCTCTGAATTGGCCATCATATATGTGCCATCGCCCATCATCACTACAACATTGGCATCAGGTCTTGCCATTTTTATTCCAAGACCGCCCGCAATTTCGTAGCCCATGCAAGAGAAACCATATTCCATGTGATAGGAACCGGGCACACCTGCTTGCCAAAGCTTGTGCATTTCGCCGGGCAAGCCACCGGCTGCTGACATAACATGCGTTTCGCTGCCCAGTGCGCGTTGCACGGCCCCAACGACTTGAGAGTCCGCGGGCCGCGTCACATTGCTGGCTTTGGTGTATTTTTCGGCAACGGCAATCCAATTCAAGCGTTCGTTCTTGGCGCGCGCTGTCCATGCGTTTGGCGCGGTCCAATTGGCCAGACCTTTGCTTAAGTCATCAAGGCCAGTTTTAGCATCGGCCACCAATGGCAGTGCGCTGTGCTTTGTGGCATCAAACACTTGCGTATTGAGGCCAATAATTTTCTTTTTGTCATTTTTAAAGAGCGACCATGAGCCTGTGGTGAAATCTTGTAGCCGGGTGCCCACAGCTAAGATCACATCGGCCTCATTGCACAACACATTTGAAGCTGTGGTGCCACTTACACCCATGCCCCCCATATTAAGCTCATTCACAAATGGTAGTGATGATTTTCCGGCCTGTGTTTCAACAACAGGAATGCCATGCTTGGCTGCAAAATTTGCAAGCGTTGCCGAGGCTTCCGAATAAAGCACGCCACCACCAGCAATGATCACGGGTTTTTTTGCAGTGTTCAGCGTGCGGATGGCTTGCTCAAGTTCAGCTTCATCAGCACGCGGGCGGCGTGTGGGCCAAGTTTTTTCGGCGAAGAACTCAAGCGGATAATCATAGGCTTCAGCTTGGGTGTCTTGGCACATGGCAAGAGTCACAGGACCACAATCAACCGGATCGGTTAAAACCACCATGGCGCGATTTAAAGCTGGCATCAGTTGTTCAGGGCGCATGATGCGATCAAAATAACGCGACACGGGTTTGAAGCAATCGGTGACAGAAACTGTGCCATCGTTAAAGTCTTCAATTTGTTGCAGCACCGGGTCTGGCTTGCGGTTGGCGAAAATATCGCCGGGCAAAAGTAACACTGGCAGGCGGTTAACATGGGCCACGGCTGCGGCTGTAACCATGTTCAATGCACCAGGTCCTAAGGAGGTGGTCACGGCCATCATGCGGCGGCGGGCACTGGCTTTGGTATAAGCAATGGCGGTGTGCACCATGGTTTGCTCATTGTGGCCACGATACGTTGGCAATTCTTTGCGGGCTGGAAACAAAGCCTCACCAATGCCAGCCACATTGCCATGGCCGAAGATTGCCCACATGCCAGCAAAAATCGGAAGCTTCTTGTCGTCAACAATAACCATTTGCTTGGTTAGAAATTTTACCAGCGCTTGCGCAGTCGTCAGTCTAATTGTCTTTTTCGCGTTAAACACTTTGTGCTCCATTCCAAATTTGCACCAAATTGCCGAATTTTTCGGCCATCATGGTGACGGCGGCTTCATCGCTGATTGAGCCGCGCAGCCATTCGTTGGCTGCCTCATTAAAGATTGTGCGGCCAACTGCAAAGCCCCTTACATATTTTTGTCCAGCGACGGCTTTGAAGCCCTTGGCCAATTCTTCGGCTGGCGCTTCAAGGCCGAGCAGAACAATACCACGGCAGAGTGGGTCGTGTATGTCAATCACTTTGCTGATTTCATCCCACGCTTGGGATGAGGCTTGCGGCTCAAGCTTCCACCAATCAGGTTTAATGCCAAGCGCATAGAGCTCAGTCATAGCGCGAGCGATTGTGTCGTTGTCCATCGGACCGTTTTTGCTGGCGATGATTTCAACGAGAAGTTCTCGGCCCACTTTGCGCGCAGCTTCATAGAGGGTTCGTAGTTTTTGGGCTTGTTGGGCTTTTAACTCTTGTGGATCATCAGGGTGATAAAACGTCAAGCATTTGATGGTGTGGGTGACGGGCCAATCAACCAGACGCGCGCCCACATCTTGCGTGAATTCAAAGCGCAAGGGGCGAGAACCCGGCTGCTCTAAAGGACGGCCGATCCACAATCCTAATTTTGCGGCATCAAACATGGCTTCGCGGCCATAGGTGTCGTCCAGCAAAGTGCCGTAACCGGGCTTGCCGCCAGACACTTTGCCAATGGCTTGCATGGCAAGGCGCTTGAACGGAGCAATGCGGTCCCGCGATACGCCAAGCTTATCTGCCATGTCTTCTAATTGTTTACGGTGGTCAATGGCGAAGGACAGAATTTGATCTGGCTGCTTACGCCGCGTGGTGGCCCAGTGGATGTGATTGAGCGCTTCGTCATTGCGTATGGCATGGTGCTTGCTGCCATTCTTGAGGAAGTATTGCATCTCAACCCAAGTGAGATATTCAGGCGAGCAGAGCAGCCGCGACACCGCGAAGGCACCACAGGCATTGGCCCAGGTGGCACAGGTTTCGAAACTTTCGCCTTTCAACCAGCCGCGCAAAAAGCCAGACATAAAAGCATCACCGGCACCTAAAACATTATAGACTTCTATAGGGAAGCCTTGGCCGATAATGCCATCTTCGAGGGAGGATGGAATTGCAGCTGGATAAACCACGCAGCCCATGGGTCCGCGTTTCAAGACGATAGTGCCTTTTGAATAAGACCGGATTTTGCGGAGTGCTTCAAGTGTATCTTCGCTGCCGCCAGCAATGTGAACCTCTTCTTCGGTGCCAACAATCAAATCACAATCAGCGAGAATGGATTGCAAGTGAGCAGTTACTTTGTCGGATTTGATATAGCGCTCTTCGCCTGCAGCATGGCCAGCTAAGCCCCAGAGGTTTGGGCGGTAGTCAATATCAATGATAATTTTGCGGCCATGCTTTTTGGCAATGGCCATGGCTTTGCGTTGGGCAGCATCGGTGTTGGCTTTGGCAAAGTGTGTGCCAGTTACTAGAAGTGCTCCCGCCGAGAGGATGAAGTTTTCATCAACATCGGATTCATCCAATGCGCTGTCGGCGCAATTGTCGCGATAGAAAATCAGCGGGAAGGTTTTATCGTTTTCAACACCGAGAAGCACCAATGCTGTGAGACGTTGCTTGTCGGTGGCAATGCCTTGAGCGGAGACACCTTCACGGGCCATTTGTTCGAGAACAAAGCGGCCCATCTGCTCGTCACCCACTCTAGTGATGAGGCCAGATTTGAGGCCAAGACGCGCTGTACCAATGGCGATGTTTGACGGTGAACCGCCTACGGATTTGGCGAAGGACGCCACATCTTCCAGCCTTGCGCCAATTTGCTGGCCGTAAAGATCAACCGAGCACCGGCCCATGGTGATCACGTCCAATGCGTTTACGGCGCCATTTTGTGACGTCATGGGAGTCTCCTAAAGAGTAAATTCAATGAATATGAAACGCCAATTCCATTTTTAAGTCAAGTTGGAATGTTTGTTCTGTTTCAGGTTTTTGGGTTACTGCGGCGTTCTGCGACAGCAACAGTGAGGGTCATGGCCAATGAAAGGGTTGCTGCCATGGAGCGGAAGCCTTCAAAATTGGCTTCCGTTACCTCAAACCACGTTTTGGCCAACGGGGCCAAGGGCGAAAATGGAGAATCGGTGATTGCAATGATAGGCACTTGCTTGGCGGAAGCGGCTTGGGTGAGGGAAATAGTTTCAGACGCATAGGGGGTGAAACTAATGGCGAGCACCACATCTTTCTTGCCGGCGAAACTCACATCTTCTTGGGCAAGGCCACCCATGGCGCCAACCAAATGATTGCGGATGCCAAGTTTGCCAAATGCGTAAGACATATAAGTGGTAATGGGGAAGGAGCGGCGCAGACCAATGAGATAGATGGTTTCGGCGCGGGCCAGAGTTTCAACAGCCTCTTCCAGTTTGGCGGGATCAAGCTTTTCCCTAAGATCGGCCAATGATTTTTCGGCTGCTTCACTGAAGCCGCCAAAAATGACAGTGGCTTTTGTGGCGTTCAGATCATGCTGGCGCAAATGTTCAAGGCGCTCATCATAATTCAAAATGCGGTCGCGCAGGCGCGAACGGAATACATCCTGCAAATCCGAAAATCCTTGATAACCAAGACTTTGGGCAAAACGAACCAAGGTGGAAGGCTGCACATTTGCGGCTTGGGCAATGGAGGCCACGGTGCCAAAGGCAATTTCATCAGGGTGTTCAATGGCATAGCTGGCCACTTGGGTGAGCCTGCGCGGCAGTTCTCCTGCCCGCTCCATAATGCGGGTTTTTAAGTTAGCAAAATCTCTCGGTGCCTCTTGACTGTTCATGGCAGCACTAGAACACAGAGTTGTTTCTATGCCAAGGGATTTGGAATAAATATTCTATTATGAATAGAGAGCAGGCTCAGCTTTCGTCAAACCCTCTGGCGCGAAATGGCCTGCGCCTGGCAGTGTTGATGGCGGGAAGTGCGCTTTCGTCGGGGCCAGCCAGAGCGCGCTTTAACTTTCGCAAAATTGCCGCACGGTCTTTGTCAGTGGCGGCATTTTTGAGAGTATCTTGCAAATCCATCATCAGGCTTTGCGTGTCATTGTGCCAATCAGGGGTGGCAACTGCATCCAACTCGATGCGGGGTTTGGATTCTCCGGCAATTAATGTGGCGGCGGCGCTTGCGAGGTCATAAGTTTCATCCAATGCCGGGCGGATGATTTTGGCCGTGGGCACCATGTCCTTCAAGTCTTGGATCATGGCCAATTGGCCATTTTCTTCACCATGGGTGAGGAAGAGGTTTTTAGTGATCGGCAGACGTTCTTTCACCCATTGCACTAGTTCCGGTCCGTCGGCATGGCCGGAATAATCTTCGATACGGCGGATGGTGGCAGCAACGGCAACTTGTTGGCCCATAATGCGGACGTTCTTTTCACCTTGCTCCAACATAGAACCCAATGAACCGCCAGCTTGGAAGCCCACTAGCAAAACCGTGGTGGATTTTTGCCAGAGATGGTTCAACAAGTGATGGCGAATGCGGCCAGCTTCGGCCATGCCGGAAGCTGCAATGATAATATGGAAGCCTGAAAAATATTCAAGACCTTTGCTCTCGTCCACGGTTTCAGTGGCTTTGACCAAGGGCGAAGCAAAGGCTTTGGCAAGATCTGAACCGTTTTCAATTTCATTCGCATGTTTGCGAAAGATTGCTGTGGCTTTATTGGCTAGCGGTGAATCAATAAAGATATTGGCTTCTGGTGCCAATTTATGATCCATCAAATAGACGAGGTCAGTTACAACTTCTTGTGTGCGCTCAACAGCAAAAGACGGAATGAGCAACACGCCACCACGAGCTGCGGCATCTTTCAATTCATAAGCAAGAATTTCGCGGCGCTTTTCCAAGCTGCGCTCAA
>JAYUPT010000198.1:0-25504 GCA_043759965.1 Aestuariivirga sp.
TGGTGAACCATGAATGCCCTTGGTGCCTTGCTTATTGGTAGCACCAAATCCAATAATTGTGCGGCAGGCGATCATGCTGGGGCGATCAGCATGTTGGGCTGTATTCAGCGCTTGATAGATGGCATTATGGTCATGGCCATCCACACGCACCACATTCCAACCCGAAGCGGCAAAGCGTTGTAATTGATCCGTCGAATCCGACAGGCCAATTTTTCCGTCAATGGAAATGCCGTTGTCATCCCACATCACAATCAAATTCTTTAAGCGCAAATGAGCTGCCAATGACAAAGCCTCTTGGCTAATGCCCTCCATCAAGCAACCATCGCCGGCCAGCACATAGGTTTTGTGGTTGACCAAATTATCACCAAAACGTGCATTCAAATGGCGTTCAGCAATGGCAAAGCCCACGGCATTGGCAAGGCCCTGGCCCAAGGGGCCTGTTGTGGTTTCAATACCCGTGGCATGGCCATATTCGGGGTGGCCCGCAGTGATTGAACCATATTCGCGGAAATTTTTAATCTGCTCAATGGTCATGTCTTTATAACCGGTGAGATGCAGCAGTGAGTAGAGCAACATGGAACCATGACCTGCAGACAGGATGAACCGATCCCGATCAGGCCAATGAGGTGCCGAAGCATCAAATTTCAAAACATCCTTAAACAGAGCGGTGGCCACATCAGCCGCACCCATGGGCAAACCTGGATGGCCATTATTGGCTTTCTGTACGGCATCCATAGAGAGTGCACGAATGGCATTTGCCATAGTGCGAGGCGTTACATCGGTCATGTCAGGTCCTGCTATTCTGGAGAGATGTTGATATTTCTTCCTGATAACATCCGCTGCGGCCCTGTCAATGTCGCGCTTTTCAGTGAACTTATCTGGTTTGGCGGATGCAAAGATTAAGCTTTCCGAAGCAAAGAGTTATGCTAAAAGGATATTTGCTGCGGGCGTATTGGGTTGTGGCATAGGGCGACGATGACAGACACAAACAAACTTGATGCGGCATTCGCGCGCTTTGAACAGGCCTTGGGCAAGTTCGAACTGGCGAGCAAGCGCAACATCGATGAAACCCGTCGGTTAAAAACCATCGCGGGCGAAGCCGTGGTTATGCAGCGCGATCACCAGCGCCTCAATAAAGAACTAGACCAAGTGCGCGTGAAAGCCGCTGAACTGGTAGACACCAGCAAGCAAGCTGCAGGGAAAATTGATACAGCCGTAGGCCGCATTCGCTCTGTGCTCCATTCGAACAGCGGAGCATAGAGATGGCCAACGTAGTCGTAACCGTAGCCGACCGCCCCTACACCATGCAGTGCCCCGATGGTGAAGAAGGCCATTTGCGCGAGCTCGCCATTTTGCTCGACACTGAAGTTGCCCGCATTAAATCAAGTGTTGGCTCCATCGGCGATATTCGCTTGTTGGTGATGAGCGGGTTGATGGTGGCTGATCGCTTAAGCGAAGCCATCAAAAAAATCGAAGCGCTGGAAGATCAGGTAAACGGCCTGCGCGAAAGCCGCAACTTGGCGCAAGGCCAGTTAAAAACCATAGAAACCAATTTGACCACCCAGCTAGAAATGGCTGCGGGAAGGTTGGAAAACTTGGCTAAAGACCTGAATGGCTAATTCGATTCGTAGCTGAAACTGAGTTTTTGCTCGAGAATTAAAGTCTGGATTTTTGACCATGAAAACAAAGGACTACGGATTTCTAAAATCTCTCCCACTAGACCCAATTGAGATATTAGAATACCACGCGCACCATAATCCCAAACGTGCCGCCGTTTTGTCTCCGGGTAGAAGTTATAACTATTTTTCTCTTGTAGAGACGATTGATCGAATTGCTATTGGATTGTTGGAAGCAGGTATCAGTCAACGAAACACAATTGCCATTTCATTTGCAAACCATGTCAATGGCTTTTTGGTTTCACTGGCGCTCAATCGCATAGGCTGCGCTTGTTGTCTCGTTTTAGTAAATTCCCAAGAACCTATATCGGGTGTCGATGGCTTTATCACCGACACTGATCAAAATCTGCCTTGGACCAAGAAGATAATATTCAACCCGAACTGGATTGACGGTGCCAGCGTGTCAACAGCTAAGTGGAAAGCTGAAAGAGGTTTTAAATCACGAGAAGACATCGCGATAATCACACAGACCTCCGGCACCACCGCAAAGGCAAAGATTATTGGGTCATCATTGGCTAAAATTCATAACGCAGTTCTTGGTAATTTGCTCCATCCCGATCATCCGGCAGATGCCACTCCTTGTTTAGTGAATGTTGGTCTTGGATCTCTGTGGGGCTATCGTCAAATGCTTACTATTTTGTGGTCTGGAGGAACCTTGGTGTTCGGAAATACCCATGTTTCAACAGCTCAAGCGTTTAGGCCTTTGGGGGTTAAACACATTGTGGCACCCATTAATCGGCTATCGCAATGGGTGAAAATTGCCGAGCAATCTCCAAATTACTTCTCAACAATAGAGTTCGTCACAACAGCAGGCGGCATGCTCACATCAACATTGGTGGACGGAGTGCACCAGCATTTATGCAAGAAAATTTACATGAACTACGGAGCGAGCGAAACAGGTCTCATCGCCGCTGGGAGCACGGATATTCGTGCCAATTATCCGTCAGCCGTAGGCAAAGTTCTAAGTTCAGTCAAAGTTGAGATTATAGACGAAAACAATCAAGCACTTCCCTACAACACAAATGGAAAAGTGAGGGTAAAGGTTGGGAACCAGAAGGACCCCTTTGGTGGAAGCAATTTTGTTGACGGTTGGTTTTATCCTGGAGACGAAGGTCTTTTAACGGAAGATGGCATCTTAAGCATCTTAGGCAGACAGGATGGTGTCACGAACTTTGGGGGCGTCAAATTACAGTTGGAGTTAGCAGAAGAAAAACTAACGGGTTATTCCGGTGTTTCCGACGCGGCATACATGGCTGTTAAGAACGAACATGGAGTTCCCGAACTCATTTGTGTCTATGTGCCTAACGAAAAATTTGAAATTGAGAAATTTTCCAAGTGTTTTCCAGAATTGATATTGCTCAAGTCGTTGTTCGCTGTAAACATAATACCTCGTGGTGAAAACGGAAAAGTGCAGCGACAAAAACTTGAAGAATCTTATCTAGCCAATTTAGCAAAAGGCGATTTAAAAAAATAATTCTGTCAAATTTTTACAAATTTTTTGCGGGCTTCGTTAATGTAACTCGGAACAGTGGTGGCCATTGCTCCGCCATCAACAGCAAGCTCAGTGCCAGTAATATGTTTTGCTTCAGACGAAACAAGAAAGAGGGCAGCTTCAGCTACATCCCAAACTGTTGCACAAACTCCAACAGGCACATG
Source organism: Aestuariivirga sp. (assembly GCA_043759965.1). Taxonomy (GTDB): domain Bacteria; phylum Pseudomonadota; class Alphaproteobacteria; order Rhizobiales; family Aestuariivirgaceae; genus Aestuariivirga. Next base: position 3,333 of record JAYUPT010000198.1, read on the forward strand.
ACCACCTCTAATTTTCATAACAGCTTCGACATTTTCCTGACCATAGAGAACTGCAAAACGTCGTCTAATCTCAGGTGTGTCAACAGCACCTGCAAGTATGATATTCGAGCGAATCCCTTTCGCAGCAAACTCCAGAGCAATGCAACGTGAAAGTTGTGAAAGCCCGGCTTTCGCCACGCTATAACCCAATGTATTTGTTTCGGAATAGCGTGCACCATGCAAACTGCCCATATGCACAATGGTTCCGCACTTGTTTTTCAACATGGTTGGCAAAACGGCTTGCGAAAATACAAATGCCGATGTGAGATTGATCTCCAATGACTCAGACCATTGAGCAAGCGAGGTTTCAAGCATGCCCCCTGCTCTTCCCGCACCAACACAATTTGCAAGAATATCGATAGTGCCAAATCTTTCTAAACAAGTCTCAACAGCAAATGAAACATCGGCAGAGCTTAACACGTCAGCTTTAATCGCGAAGCCCCTACCGCCTGCAGCTTCAATCATCGCCACGGAGGTCTGCGCCGAGGCTAAATCCTTATCAACGGCACAAACAATCGCACCCTGCTCAGCAAAGGTCAGTGCCATTGCTCTGCCAATGCCAATTTGCGCATCAATACATCCGGCACCTGCCACCAGTGCCACGCGTTTACTTAACCTTTCCATATATACCCTTAGCCTTATAAAAAACCGACTTCACTATACCAGACTTTACTGTGATTTCAGGGAAAAGCACCACCCCCTACCCTTCCTCTGCTTTCCTTGCTAAGCGCTGCACTCGCAATCCACAATGAAAGCCAAGTTCTCGTGACCACACCCATTATGACTGTAATGATCGCCGCCGTTCGTAAAGCCGCCCGTGGCGTGCAGCGCGATTTTGGTGAAGTGACCAATTTGCAAATCTCAGTCAAAGGCCCCGGCGATTTTGTGACCAACGCTGATAAACGCGCCGAGCAAGTGCTGCGCCAAGAGCTGCTCGCCGCAAGGCCAACTTATAGCATTCTGGGCGAAGAAGAAGCTGAGCATAAAGGCACCGATGCTGACCATCGCTTCATCATTGACCCCATCGACGGCACATTTAATTATATGCATGCGATGCCCTATTTCGCCATCACCATTGCACTGGAGCGCAAAGGCGAAATTGTTGCAGGTGTAACTTATAACCCCATCAGCGATGAACTTTTCCATGCTGAAAAAGGCACAGGTGCCTTCGTGAACAACAAGCGCATGCGCGTGGCACAGCGCCGTGAATTGCTCGATTGCATGGTTGCAACCAGCCTGCCCAGCCGCGGCAATAAAGACCACGCCACCCACCGTGCCCAAATGAATGTGATGCAGGTTAAAACCTCCGGCATCCGCGCGTTAGGCTCAACCGCCATGGACATGGCCTATATCGCCATGGGCCGATTAGACGGCGCTTGGTGCGACGGCCTAAAAGCCTGGGACATGGCCGCAGGCGTTTTGTTTATCCGCGAAGCTGGCGGCTTTGTACAAGGGCTGAAGGGCGAAGCCAACCCGCTGTTTAGTGGTGGCTACGTAGCAGGCAACGCAGATTTATTGCCGCAGATTAAGGCTGTGCTTGATGGGGCAGGAAAAAACTAAACTTCTGACTAGGCAATTTCATTTCTTATGACTGCTTATCTTGGGTTGCTCGCTATTTCATTTCTCGCAGCAACATTTCTGCCTGCGCAGTCTGAAGTGGCTTTGTTAACACTGGCGGCATCTGAAAAATATTCGGTCGCGGCGCTATTGTTTGTTGCAAGTCTCGGAAACATTTTGGGTTCAACGGTTAATTGGGCGCTTGGCCGCTATGCAATGCGTTTCAAATCAAAGCAATGGTTTCCAATTGCTCCAGATCAGCTTGAAAAACTACAGGCCATCTACAAACGATTTGGCAGATGGACACTTTTGGCAAGCTGGGTGCCCTTTATTGGAGATCCACTCACTGCGGTAGCAGGAGTATTGAAAGAGCCACTTTGGAGTTTTCTCATCATCGTAGCGATAGCCAAAATTGGACGCTATGTCGTCATCCTTGGTTTGTTGAAGTTTCTATAAAAAAATTTCCGATCTCTCAGCAACACGATTTCGCGTTGCTACAAAACCGTTCGCACCTGCCAAAGCTCGGGGAACAGAACAACCTCCAACATGCGCCGGAGATAGGAAACACCGCCTGTGCCACCTGTGCCGCGCTTGAAGCCTATTACGCGCTCAACCGTGGTCACATGGTTAAAGCGCCAGCGCCGAAAATAGTCCTCAAAATCTACAAGTTTCTCGGCAAGCTCATAAAGATCCCAGTGGTCGTTTGGATTTTTATAAACCTCAGCCCACGCTGCCATCACAGTGTCTGAAGTTTGATAGGCCAGTGAGAAATCTCTTTTCAATGACGCATCATCTATCAAAAAACCGCGCCGCTGCAACAAGCGCAAGACCTCATCATAAAGGCTTGGCTCGTGCAAAACTTGTGACAAGTGTTCGTGTTTAATTTTGTCGTGTTCATGTGGCCGCAGCATGGCCTCATTTTTATTTCCGGCCAGAAATTCGATCAGGCGATATTGATAAGATTGGAACCCCGAAGAAGGCCCAAGCGATTCACGAAATTGGGTGTATTCACCAGGCGTCATGGTGCGTAAAACATCCCACGCTGAATTTAGCTGTTCAAAAATGCGCGCCACCCGCGTTAACATTTTAAACGCCGGCTGCAACGAATCCACTTGAATAAGCGCCCGCGCCTCGTTCAGTTCATGCAGCGCCAGCTTCATCCACAATTCAGAAGTTTGATGCTGAATGATGAAGAGCAATTCATCGTGAGCAGTTGAACGCGGAAACTGCGCGCTCAAAACTTGATCGAGCCCAAGATATTCAGAATAAGAAAGCGCCCGACTAAAATCCATCTTTGCACCTTCAACTGAAGGATCGTAGGGAGCACGGTTCATGGCTAAATTTCCTCTGGTTTAGAATCAATCCTAATTGATTCAGCTCAAACATTCTAAAACAAAAAAGCCGCTGATCTCTCAGCGGCTTTTTCAATTCAAATTCTTTTACGTTAGAAACCAGCGCCACCGCCGCCAGCTCCGCCGCCGAAGCGCTTGGGCTTTTCGATTTTCTTGGGCATTGGCAACAGGCCTTCGCGTTGCAACTTCTTGCGGGCTAGCTTGCGCGAACGGCGCACAGCTTCGGCTTGCTCACGGGCGCGCTTTACGGATGGCTTTTCAAAAGCGCCGCGCATTTTCATTTCACGGAAGATGCCTTCACGTTGCAGCTTCTTCTTGAGAACCTTAAGGGCTTGATCAACATTGTTGTCACGAACGATAACTTGCAAGAAAAACCTCGAACTAAAAAAGGGTTAAATCAGATAAAAAGGGCAGTTTATGCCCCAAGTTGGCGGAGTCCCTATCACAGGGGATTAGCCCTGTCGAGGGGTTATGCGGTTATAGTGCCCCATTTTTCGCCCAGCCCGTGCTTCCGCCTTGCCATAGACATGAACGGCAACCCCGGGCTCCGCCGCCAAGGCTTCCCACTGGTTAATCTCAATGCCCAGCAAATTGGTCATCACCACGTCTGAATGCCGTGTGGTGGCCCCCAGCGGCCAGCCAGCCACGCAGCGTATATGTTGCTCAAATTGACTGATAACACAGGCATCTTGCGTCCAATGGCCGGAATTATGCACTCTTGGCGCAATTTCATTCACATAAATCACATCATCAGCAACAAAGAACTCAACCCCCATCACGCCAACATACTCAAGCGTATCCGCCATGCGCTGGGCCACATAGATAGCTTCAGCGGCCAGCATCTCATCAATTTGGGCTGGAACGGTGGAGGTGTGGAGAATGTGATTGAGGTGGATATTTTCAGTGGGTTCGTAGGCGGCAAAGGCACCATCGGCCCCACGCGCACAAATAACTGACACTTCATTACGGAAATTCACAAAACCCTCGAGAATCGACGGTTGATTCTTCATCGCAGCCCAAGCGGACTCCACATCAGCTTCAGACAATATCTTGGCCTGCCCCTTGCCATCATAGCCCATGCGCTTGGTTTTTAGGATTGATGGGTAGCCAATGCGAACCACAGCCTTGTGTAAATCCTCAAGCGAATTCACCGAAACAAACTGTGCTGTGATCGCTCCCATTTCGCGCGCCAACATTTTTTCGGCCTTGCGATCTTGCGCAACGCTTAACGCTTTAGACCCCGGCCTCACTGTTGTCAGTGTTTCTAAAAACTGCACTGTGGTTGCGGGCACATTCTCGAACTCATAGGTGACTGCCTGCACCGAGGCCGCAAACCCAGCCAAAGCAACTTCATCATCATAAGCTGCAATGGTGTGAGCAGCAGAAACAGCAAAGGCCGGACTGTCTTTCTCCGGCGCATAAATATGACAGTTCAGCCCAAGCTTGCCAGCGCTCAGCGCCAACATGCGCGCCAGTTGCCCGCCGCCTAAAATGCCAATGGTTGATCCGGGAGGGAGCACTCTCACGATTCGTCCTTAGGCACTGCGGCAACAGAGGCCGTTTGCTTTTCGCGCCATGCTAAAAGCCGCGCCGATAATTTATCATCCGATAAAGCCAACACCGAAGCGGCCAGCAAGCCAGCGTTAATCGCACCAGGCTTGCCAATCGCCAATGTGCCAACCGGAATGCCCCCCGGCATTTGCACAATTGATAAAAGTGAATCCTGCCCACTCAATGCTTTTGATTCCACCGGCACACCAAACACTGGTAAAATGGTCATCGCCGCCGTCATGCCCGGCAAATGGGCGGCACCGCCTGCACCTGCAATAATAACTTTAAATCCAGCGGCCTTGGCACCGCGCGCAAATTCATAGAGCCGCTCAGGGGTACGATGGGCTGAAATAATTTTCGCTTCATGGGCCACACCCAGAGCGTCAAGAATTTCGGCGGCGTGTTTCATGGTGGCCCAATCAGATTGGCTGCCCATAATGATAGCGACAGGTGTGGTCAATTTTACAACTCTCTTCACGCAATGATATCAGGAATGAGCATATTCTCGATTTGCAAAATCTTGTCCTTAATGCCCAGCTTCATTTTCTTCAAGCGCTGCAATTGCAAGGGGTCTGCTTTGCCCGAAGCATCAAATGCAGCAATGGCATGATCAAGATCGCGGTGTTCTTGATATAAACTATGCAACTTTGAGCGAAGTTGAACTTCCTGCAACGTATCCATTAAATTTTTCCAATTTACCTCTTAAAAAATCAACTATGCTCTTGTAGAGCAATCGACAAGCCCCCAAATTTATGTCATCATCCTGTTACAAACATATGACGTGTTTGTGCGTAGGTTCCCTTAACTCTTTGGAGACTGGAATGAGCCTGAAAAACCACCTAAACGAACTCGTAACGAAACATCGCGCTATGGAAAATGAGCTGGCAGACGCTGCGGCGCATCCTGCCACCACTGATTCGCAACTTGCTGAAATCAAGCGCCGAAAACTTAAAATTAAGGACGAAATTACCAACGTCGAACGACAAATGAAGTTGGCTGCTTGAGGCAACTCACTTTGGCTGGATTAAATCCCAGCCATTGCCATAGAGATCTTCAAACACCGCTACGGTGCCATATGTTTCGTGGCGTGGTGCTTCTTTAAATTTAACGCCTGCGGCCACCATCCTCCCATGGTCGCGGGCGAAATCATCAGTGTTTAGAAAGAAGGCCACACGGCCACCTGCTGCTTTGCCGATGCTGGACTGTTGTTCTGCGCCATCAGCTTTGGCCAATAGCAATCGCACCCCGCCTGCATCAACCACCACCCAGCGCTTGCCAGCACCCATATCGGTGTTTTCAAGCAACGCGAATTGAAGTGCCGCAGTAAACCAAGCAATGGCTTCATCATAGTCACGCACGAGATAAGTGACGGCAGATAACTTCACGTTAGCGCCACATAATCAATTTCTAAAAGCTTGGCCACTTCCGGAATCCAGCGCCTCTGCACAAAATCTGTGTGATCGGGATGCACATTATAGAAATCATAAGCCGCTTGATCGGCAAACTGCATTGAGAAGCCAAAATCATAATCATTCTTTGCATTCACTTGGCGCAATTTTTCAAAGTTCTGAACGCCCGCAATTCCAATCAGAATATCAGCCGCTTTAAAAAAATCCGCCTCGGCTTTGGACCCATTGGCATGTTTCAAACTGAAAATAACACTGTGAACAATCATGTGGGTTCCTTTGAGTAATAAGGCTTTTCAGCCTTAAGTAGAAATATACCGAGCGCTAAAATGATAAAGCCGCCAGCCACAAAAAACGCTATGTTTGGCGAAACAATTGGCGATGTTGGCAATAAAAAATATCCAAACATCTGCGAAAACACCAGCGTTCCAATCAGCATCGCTAAGCTTTGAATGCTGGCCATACCACCTTGCATTTCTCCTTGCGCATCGGCTGGCACTTCTTTGGAAATCATCGCCGTTAACATGGGGTGCACAAATCCTTCTGGCCCATGCACCACCAGCAAAACCAGAACCATGGTGAGTCCTGTCGCCAAACCATATCCAAACACGGCAATCACCCCAATCACCATGCCAAACAAAGCCACATTCCATTCGCCATAGTTTTTTACAGCCCAGCCCGTGGCCCCACCTTGGAACAAAGCATTGACCACGCCAAAGGCAGCCAACGTGAGGCCAATCATCGCCGCACTCCAGCCAAATTTAGCCGTCGCCCAATAGGGCCAGATGGCGGGGTAAACTGATGTAGCAAAGAAAAAAATCGCCATCACCGCGCACAAGGGCAACACACCCTTATAGGTTTTGAAAACTTTAAAAGTTCCAAGCGGGTTTGCACGCGCCCACTCAAAGCTGCGGCGCTTCTCTGGCGGCAAAGTTTCCGGCAGCACAAAATATCCAAACGCCAGATTCAAAAGTGAAACACCCGCCGCCACATAGAATGGCACACGCGGGCCAAAAGTTCCAAGCAGCCCACCAATGGCCGGCCCAATCACAAAACCCAAACCAAAGGCAGCGCCCATCATACCAAAGGCTTTGGCGCGGTCTTCAGGGGCTGTTACATCAGCAATATAAGCATTGGCCACCACATAAGATGCGCCACAGAAGCCCGCAAACAAGCGCCCCACAAAAAGCCACTCGATGTTGGGTGCTAACGCCATGATTAAATAATCAACAAACAACCCTGCCACGGCTAAAAGCAAAAGCGGCCGACGTCCATAAGCATCCGAGAGATTGCCCATAGTTGGCCCAAACAAAAACTGAGTGACTGAAAATGCGGCGAATAGCCAACCACCAATGAACGAGGCATGCGCAATATCCATATGCCCCACCGATTGAATAAGCGTGGGCAACACCGGAATGATCAAGCCAAAGCCCACCATATCGAGGAGCACGGTGATAAACACAAAGGTGATCGCGTATTTACTGGTTGGGGCCGCCGTCATGAATTGCTCCTAAGCTATAAAATATAAAACTCAATCCACACAAATAATTTGGCCGTTCACAGCGCCTTCAACAGCTTTGGCAAAGGCAAAGCCAACGCGCGCTGACGACACCGGATTATGCCCCGGAAAGAAGCCATCGTAAGTCTTGACTGACTCTTCAAGAAGGCCGGGGCTTACAACATTGATACGAATGCCACGAGGCATTTCTATAGACGCCCCAAATACAAATGAATCCAATGCACCATTTACTGAAGCTGTATTGGCACCTTTACGAATGGGATCACGATTGGTCACTCCACTCGTCATGGTGATGGAGCCACCGTCAGCAACATAATGCATGCCAATCAATGCCACATTGATCTGGCCCATCAATTTATCATTGATCCCCTTACGGAACAATTCCGGTGTCATATCAACAACCGGTCCAAAATGTGTGTGGCCAGTTGTTGTAATTACGGCATCAATTTTGTCAGCTGATTTAAACATGGCCAAAACTGAGGCCTCATCCATAATATCAACTTTAATGGCACCGCTGTTACGACCAGCAGAGATTATCTCGTGGCGCTTGGACAAATCTGAAATCGCAGCCTTGCCAACAGTGCCTTCAGCACCAACCACAAGAATGCGCATTATTCGTTATCCTGTTCGATCTTAATGCCCTTCAATTTGGCAAAAACGGAATCAACATCATATTGCTTCTGGTCATCTTCGCGTGTTGGTGCGGCAGATTGGGCCTCAAGCGAACGAGCAGCCTCAGCTTCCGCCAAGGCAGCTGTGTGAGCCGCAGTGCCTGTAACTTCCGAAGCTGGAATAAGCGTGCGAGGTTGCGCCGCATCCGGCATAATTTTCTTGCCCTTGGAGGCTGCCTTAGCCACCGCCATATCCAATTCCAACTGCGAGCACAGACCCAAGGTCACTGGATCAACAGGCTTAATGTTAGATGCATTCCAATGGTCACGATCACGCACTGAAGCAATGGTGTGCTTGGTGGTGCCCACCAATTTCATCAAAGCTGAATCTGGCATTTCTGGATGATAACGCAACAGCCACATAATAGCGTCCGGACGATCGCCGCGGCGCGACACAGGCGTGTATCGTGGACCAGTGGTGGCACGCTTCACATTAACGGCAACTTTTGAAACCAAAAGTGAAAGCCGGTAATCAGCATTGCCTTCACCTTTTGAAATTTCTTCGCGGGTGAGTTGCCCGGCAGTCACTGGGTCCATGCCCTTAATGCCAGCCGCCACATCACCATCGGCAATGCCCTTCACTTCAAGCTCATGCAACACACAAAGGTCAGCAATTTGCTTAAAAGTGAGCGCCGTATTTTCAACCAACCAAACGGCAGTGGCTTTGGGCATCAGAGGTGCGGACATAGCTTTCTTCTCCTTCAGAACCGTATTCCGGCCCTGTATTGTTTGACATAGTGCTGTCGGGGATGGGAGCTATATAGCGGGAGAGTGGAGGGTTTGCAATTGAATTTCAAATTCAACCCCCACCTTGTCATCCCGACGAAAGTCGGGACCCAGTGAGGCACGCTCGGCGCGATATTTTTGATTCTGAGCGCGTGAGTCCGGGTCCCGACTTTCGTCGGGATGACAGTTGTTTTGAATGTGGCTCGGGGCCAGCTCAAGATGAATCTTCCCGCAGAGCGTCCCATGCTAGACCATGACATTCCGTGAGAATGAGGTCGATTTCCATTTCGGGTTTGACACGATGACCAGGGGGCGGACCAGGGCGCAAGGGAGAATTGAATTTGGGATTCGAAAGTGCCTTGCGCCGCGCGACCAAACGCGCCAAACGCTGGGCTTGGCGCGGCAAGGTTTCGAGCGCTTGTTTGACAGCAGCCAGTCTTCGCTGGAGACTGAGAGTGAAATCGCGGTCAGCTAACTCTTGGGCTTGGCGCTGGATGTTCTGTTCAAATGGATTAAAGGGATTGCTGGAGTAAGTTTTCACCATCACAAGCAGTGGGTTTTCAGGTTCAATGAAATCAAACCTCTTCCAAGTATCGAAAAGGGGAAATGACGTAAGCCCCTTTGCACCAGCAGCAATCACCATGCCTTTAGGCATCATGCCTTTAGGAACGGAACGAAAAACAGACGGCTTCACAACAAGACCACGTGCCGCAATAACGATCAAGCGCCGCAAAGCCGATTCCGTGGGGCGCAACAGGCGCGTCGCGGCCAGATAAATTCCATGCGGCAAACGGTCCAAACGCTCACCAGCAACAAATCCCACCAACGCAAAAATCTCCGCCAAAATGCGGGCAAGAACCACTCGGTTTCTCTCAATCGCTCGTGCCCAGTCCATTCCAAACAAATCCTCCTTAAATCCGCACTAGAACAAAGAAGGAACATTGTCAAGTCACTAAACTGGAAACTCCGAGGCCAGCATACGCATAATAATACGCATAAATTTGACTTCTCGATATATTACGTTTAAAATATTCGCTATGGGGAACGAAACCAACACACGTAAAATAATCGCGAGGTTGGAGCGTGACGGGTGGATTAAAACGCACGGTGGCCGCCATGATAAATTCGACCATGATGGCCACCCCGAGATCACCTTGATTGTGCCCCGCCACCGCGAACTTTCTCAAGGCGTTGCGCGAGATATAGCAAAGAAAGCAGGATGGATAAAATGACACAGTATATTGGCATTCTCGATGGCAGCGGCAAATCTTATGGCATCCGCATTCCTGATCTTCCGGGTTGTTATGGTGGTGGAGCAACGCCAGAAGCTGCTCTCTCAGATGCCATGTCTGCGGCTCGGGAATGGATCAGCCACCGCTTAATCAAGAGTGCAGCAACTCCCAAGCCCCGCAGCATGGCGCAGATTTTGAAAGCTGGTGAGATTGAGGCCAAACGCAATGAAGTGGCCGTCATTGTGCCAGTGATTTTAGATGAAGGCCGCACGGTGCGCGCCAATCTCACTTTTGATGCAGGCCTGCTCGCCGCCATCGACGCCGAAGCCGCCCGCCGCGGCCTCACCCGCTCAGCCTTTTTAGCAAGTGCCGCACGAGAGAGACTCGAAGTGGCGTGAAATCAAAGGGAAGTGTCCCCTATGTTGCTCTCTAAACTCTATGCTTTATTGCACTTCGCAAATTAAAACCGATTTGGTCAATTGCTGCTTGCCAAGTTCTATATGTCCTAACGCTGCATTTGTTGACTAGTTCTTCACCAGTCCAAGAATTGATGTTCACTTTAAAAAAATAGGCGCTGTTTTGGATCTGCTGAACGGCTGGATACTGATTCAATGTTGGAATTTTCCACGCGTCGATAAAATTTTCTGCAATATTTTTTGCATTCACCTCAACGTTGCTAATCCAAAATCTCTCCTCATTTGAATTTTGCGGTTGTATTTGGTTTAACTTAAAGTCGCTTCCAAAATTTTGCGCTTGTTCCGCTAACTTATTAAACCATTTTTCATTTACGATGAACAAGTCGATATCTGAAATACCACTTTTAAAAGCATCTCCAAATTTTTTAGGATTCAGCGAATAGCCAATTCGTGCGCTACCAACAAGGCTAATATCTCGAAAAGAAATACCCAATCTTTGAGCTAAAGACTCTCTTGCTGCCTGAAATGCTCCTGGATATTCTAAAAATGCAAAAGGGATTCCCTCAGCGAGCCACAAGGCCGCAAATCGCCGTGAATCTTCATTTGACAATTCCCGCCTTTCTTTAAAACTATTGGCATCAGGGAAATTTCCCTTGATCGATTGCAACCACTCTGAAGGTTTCAACTATTAAGCCCTCCTTTTGGACGCTCAAGATTCTTCAAGATATATTCTATCCGACGATTCATTCTTTCGATATATTTTTTGGAAGGATTCTTTGGCATCGGCGCCTTTATTAATGCCGCAATCAAACAGGCGTCCCTTAGATTTAGCGAGCTTAGTTGAAAGTCAAGACGATCGCATATCTGCCGAATGCCGTTTCCCCGCCAGCCAAAATAAGCTACTTCCAAGTACATTTCCAAAATAGTGCTTTTTTTGAAGTGATCACCAATTGCCGTAGCCAAAATAATTTCTGATATTTTTCTCCCGACGGTAATCTCGTATCTATTCCTAACAACTCGAACAAGTTGTTGCTCTATTGTGCTACCACCTTGCAATTCTTTCCTCGAAATGTAGGCAAAGGCCGCCCTCGCAATTGCCCGAAGATGGAATCCACTATGATTCATGAATTGCCTGTCTTCCGCAGCCTGAACAGCCCTAAACAGATTAGGGTTTGCCTCGAAATCATAAGTCAGAACGCTATTATGAAGTAGCTTGAGTGCTCCAAGCGTATACAAATATTCGGACTTCAAGAAACGCTTTGAGACTGCAATAGCTATTCTTTTGAGTAATTTTGACATTAGGTTTCTGAACCTCGAAAAGTTTTTATGCTGAGTATAAGAAAAGTAAGAAAAGGGGACGCTTCCCTTTGATTACACTTTCTTGCATCAATGTGAAAAACTTGAGCTAGGTGGGTCGTCATAGAAATTCTCAAATTGGAAAGTGTTTAAAAAAAGCTGGGTCCCTGCCTGCGCAGGGATGACGGTGTTAAGGTGATATCACCAACACAATCTTCCCCGTATGCACACTGCTCTCCATCAGCGCATGGGCGCTCGCAGCTTCAGCCAGAGGAAAAGTTTTAAAAATCTGCGGTTTGCATTTTCCGGCGGCCAGCAGCGGCCAAACTTTTTCTTCCAACTCCCTTGCTATGATGGCCTTCTCGGCAACTGAACGTGGCCGCAAGGTGGAGCCTGTATATGTCAGCCGCTTCACCATAATCGGCAGAAAATCGGCCTCTATCTTAGAACCCTTCTGAAAGGCAATCTGCACAATGCGGCCATTCAAAGCTGCCACCTTCAAATTCCGCGCCACATAATCGCCACCCACCATATCGAGAATGACGTCAGCTTTGAGATTTTGCTTTTCCATCTCGATTGCAAAATCAGATGTTTTGTAATTGATCGCCACATCAGCACCCAAAGCCAAACACGCAGCACACTTTTCATCGCTGCCAGCAGTCACAATCACCTTCGCCCCAAAATGTTTGGCCAACATCACTGCCGTGGTGCCAATGCCGCTGGAGCCGCCGTGAATTAAAATCGTCTCACCCGCCTTCAATGCGCCGCGCTGAAACACATTGGTCCATACAGTGAAATAGGTTTCAGGCAGTGCCGCCGCTTCCACCAGTGAGAAACCAGCAGGCACCGGCAAAGCATTATCTTCCGCCGCCACGCAATACTCAGCATAGCCACCACCTTGCACCAAGGCGCAAACTTGATCGCCTAAACGATAGCGCTTCACCCCTTCCCCCAGCGCCACCACTTCGCCAGCCACTTCGAGGCCCGGGGTGAGCGGCGCACCCGCAGGCGGCGGATAACCGCCCTTCGCTTGCAAAATATCGGGCCGGTTAACGCCAGCGGCTGCCACTTTAATCAAAATCTGCCCTGCCCCGGCTTCTGGCCGTGCAATGGATTCTAAAACCAACTGTTGGTTAACAATGGCAATGGCTTTCATCTGGTTCATTTTTGGATTCCTGATCAAACACTTGAGCCCGAATTGGGACTGGTGCATCATCCTATCAAACTTAAGGAGCAAACCCTATGGACTTAGAAAATGAACCCCGCCCCAAGCCAAACATGGTTATCGGCGAGAACTTGGACGACATTTCAGTGGCCGAATTGGAACAGCGTGTTATGGCTTTAGACTCCGAGATCACGCGGATACGCGCTGAAATTGCAAAAAAGCAATCAAGTAAGGCGGCAGCAGCTGCTTTTTTCCGATAATGGCTCAGAAGCGCCTCAAATATTAACTAATTTTTAAGTCTTAACGTTTACCCTGATTTCAACCCAGAGCTTCTGGGTTTCTCCGAGTGGTATCTGTCCACTCTGTTTGACGCCTCCCTGTTTAAACTCAAAGCCGCGTTTTTACGCGGCTTTTTTTCTGGCATCAAAATTGCTCCCTTAATCTTTGATTGACCATATTGACGATCGCGGCATCTCAGACCATGATCAGATTTGGGGAAAAGTTTATGTTTGTGCGTAAGGGGATGTTAAACATGCGAGACCAGTTGGCCATGAAGTCAGGCGCCATAGATTTTCTGGCAAGATTCACCGATTCAGAACAGTTCGAAAAAACCTTCAAAGAAGGCATGGGTCTGGTTGAAGAAACTGCAAATTATTTAGATGGCGATGGCCGCGTTGATGCCCGCGTTTTAGATCGCACTGGTGCCATTGCCTACGCCACCGAATCCATGCGCCTTACAACACGCCTCATGCAAATGGCCTCTTGGTTGCTGCTGCAACGCGCCATTTCGTCTGGTGAGATGAACCATGATGAAGCGCTTCGTGAAAAACACCGTATTAACCTGGCCGAAATTGGCCGTGGCCATGATTTGAAAGGCGCTGAACAAATGCCGGATGGCTTGAAGGTCTTGGTCGATCGATCGTTGCGCCTGCTTGAGCGCATCAAAACATTAGACAGCATGTTAAACCGCAGCGCCAGCAACGATGAAACAGTGAGCCCGATTACGGCTCAACTCAATATGTTGGAGCGTGCTTTTAGGGTTGGGTGATTGTCGCTGTCGCGGTGTGAGGTGAACCTCCGCCAATTCAATGATGAGCACCTTTCGCGGCGCGCAAAATCATGCCGAAAAGATCGCGCGGCTCATCAGGATCAGCAATCATATCTAAATTCATAAACTGCTTGGTGCGCGCCAACTGATCGCGAATATAACGCAAGGCTGAAAAATCTTCGATGGCAAAACCCACACTGTCAAACAGCGTAATCTGCTTTGCATCAGTGCGGCCCGCAACTTCACCAGCAATCACCTGCCAAAGTTCAATCACCGGATGCTCTGCACTCAATTGTTGAATCTCACCTTCAATTCTGGTCTGCGGCGTGTATTCAACAAAAATATCAGAACGCAAAAGAATGTCTCTATGAAGCTCAGTCTTGCCCGGGCAATCGCCACCCACCGCGTTGATGTGAACCCCTGCCCCAACCATATTGTCGGTGAGAATAGTTGCGTATTGTTTATCAGCCGTCACTGTCGTGATAATTTGGGCCCCCTCAACCACCTCTTCAACACTGCGGCATGTGACAATTTCAAACCCCTTGCCAGCCAAGTTAAAGGCACATTTTTGTGACGCCGCCGGATCAATATCGTAGAGGCGAATTTTATTCACACCCAGAATGGCCTTGAAGGCCAACGCCTGAAATTCAGATTGTGCGCCATTGCCAATCAGCGCCATGCAACTGGCATTTTTCGGTGCCAGAAATTTTGCTGCAAGTGCGGACGTTGCTGCCGTGCGCAGCGCTGTCAAAATTGTCATTTCCGAAAGCAACACCGGATAGCCATTGTGAACATCAGCAAGCATTCCAAAGGCTGTCACCGTCTGCAAACCGTTCTTCATATTTTTGGGATGCCCGTTCACATATTTAAAACCGTAAACTTCGCCATCGCTGGTGGGCATCAATTCGATCACACCTTCAGAGGAGTGTGAGGCTATGCGCGGCGTTTTATCAAAAAGTTGCCAGCGTTTAAAATCGGCTTCGAGGTAAGAAGCAAGCCCACGCAAAACCTCTTCCACACCAATATCCAAAACAATCCTCATCATGTGATCAACACTGACAAAGGGAACAATGTTCAAATTTTTCGTTATGGCGGTGGCCATGGCAATGTGACTCCTCAATCTCATACACTTACGATAGGAGCGAAAAAATTCAGACAAAATAGTAATATCTTGCAATAATTGTAAGTTATATTGCTACTTTGGCAGTCAAAAATATGATAATGCTAATTTAGATGCAAGAACCCGAAATCCATAAACACACCTATGACCAGCTCGATCGCAGCCTCATCGGGCTGTTGCGTAATGATGGCCGAGCACCACTGTCTAAACTTGCAGACATTTTAAAAGTGTCGCGTGGCACTATTCAAAACCGCCTAGATCGCTTGTTATCATCCGGCACATTGCTCGGCTTCACCATAAGAGTGCGGAACGATTACGCAGCTGACGTGGTGCGTGCTGTGATGATGATTGAGGTGGAAGGCAAATCCACCACTGCCGTTATACGCCAATTGCGTGGGCTGCCCGAACTTCATGCCATTCACACCACCAATGGCTCATGGGATTTGATCGCCGAAATTCACGCCTCAAGCTTGCAAGATTTTGACCGCGTGTTGCGCGACGTGCGAATCATAGATGGCGTGTTGAATAGCAAAACCAGCCTCCTGCTCAGCAGCGTTTAACCTAGCTCCAGTTCCCGCGCTCAGCATCCTTTGGCATATCAATTCCAGCGCGGTGCATGAAGGCATCGCTGTGAACTGTGATCTGCGTGTTCTTAAAATGCACCACTGAATACATCGGTGGCTCATCGCTATAAACTGTGGGAACTGATCCACCGACCAGTGGCAGTTGATGATTGAGGCTAGGCAAGGCCGAAAATGAAATGCCGCGCCACTGCCCGCTGACGGTTCTGTGCGCATGGCCAAAAAAGATGTGGCGCACATTATGACCAGCAAGCAAATCGCCAAAGCTCTCGCCATCCTCAAGTGGGATCAAATCCATCAAGGGATGATGGATAGCGAAAGGCGGATGATGCATGAAAATATACGTTGGCGCCTCCGCCGTTTTATCTAACGCTTCTTTCAACCAAGCCCGCCGCGCCTCATCCAGCAAACCCGCTGAAGACGCTCCACCTTTTAATGTATCAAGGCAAATGAAATGCTGCCCTTGCAACTCCCACTGCATTTGCACAAAGCCATGCCCGCCAAACACTGTCTGAAAATTATTGCGGTCATCATGGTTGCCCATCATCATGTGAACCGGAATTTTGAAATCGCGCAAAGCATCTTGCAAAGCGAGATACGAAGCAACATCGCCACGTTCCGCCAAATCGCCTGACATCACACAAAATGCAGCATCCCCATGATGCTTAGCCACATCCGCTAAACACAGCTCTAACCGCGCAAACGGATCAAGCCCCCACAGCATCTCGCCAGCGGGCACCAAATGCAAATCTGTGATGTGAATGAACTTCATGGATTAAAGAATATAATCACCATTCCACGCTGGCAAGCTATCAGTACCACTTGGGTCAAAACTGAAATTGCTGGCTTGCACATCTGCTAGCGTATGATTCTGCAAGATAACTGTGCTGTTCCCACCATATTTCACATAGAGATCAGCGCCGTTTTGCGTGAACACCAGGTTGGCCATTGATGTGACTGTGCTATTGCCAGAAAAAATCAGCGTGTCGCCGCCAGCACCAAATGTAAAGTCGGTAATCTTGTCGAGATCATCTCCCTTGCGCAGCAAGAATGTGTCTTGACCCGCACCCCCGGTCATCACATCGCGCTTTAAGCCGCCAACGAGATAGTCATTTCCGGCCCCACCTTTGAGAACATCCGCATCACCGCGACCATTCAAATAATCATTGCCGCTGGTGCCTCGAATATCATCTTTGCCAGAAGAACCTACACCATATTTAAAACTGATGAGGTTATCAGCATAGAAATCAATTGAAGCATGGTTCGTGCCGCCATGGCTCACCATTGACCAGATATCATTCAGGCCGCTGGTGTTTTGCGAATGATCATATTGCAGAATGGCACGATCAACCGTAATCGTGTTGCCGCCATCAGGTGAGCCATGAAAATTGATGTCGCGGTTTGTGGTGTTAATCTGAACATTATTGTTAGACTCTGCATTCCAAGCTGAAAACACAAAAGCATGGCGACTATTCAGCAAATCCAAGCCGCTAAAATTATTGCCGAAGGCTTCCGACAATAAGATGCCATAACCATTGCCATCGCCACCTTTGTTCACCGCACCATCAACAAGAATGTCACTGCCAGTAAAGCCAATGCTTGATGTAAGCGAAAGTCCAGTGCTAGCTGCATTCAAAATCGAAACGTGAGAAATGCTGCCTCCTGAAACACCAATAATGTCGATGGCGCTCGTGCTGTCATAAGCAGGCAGTGGATTGACGAAATCAAAAGCATTGGCGGGGGCCAAATCATTGGTCACAGTGAAATCGGAAAGTTGCACATTTTTCAACAGGTCAATTTCAAACACCCGCGTTTCCACTGCATCCATGGCAAAGGGCACGCCAGACTTTAAATAAACTGTATTGCCTTCGATATGATCAATCTCGGCAATATATTCACGGAAGGGGCGGCTGGCAGCTTCAGTCATCGAAACATTGGTCCAGCCATTTGCATCCAAATAGCTTTGCGTATTTGGCTGATAAATATAAATGGAATCGCCCGCTTGCAGCGAGCCAACATTGCCCACAGTGATTGATGTCTGGCCTTTGGCAATAGCGCTGGTTGCGAAGCTCACATAAGTTTTGGTCCCACCTAGAACTTGAATGTCGCTGGCTTCAGCACCTGCAGCAAAACTGAAATGCAAATTGGTGCCCGCTTCGCTTTCACCGCGCAGCGTTACATCCGAGCGCGAAATAACAATCGGCGCATCGAAATAATGCGTGCCGTTTTCGAGAATGAATATGCTACCGGGGTTTGCATTCGCAATCAACAAATTCAAAGCCGCAGCTGTAACACTTGTGCTGATCATAAATGTTTGTGCCGCCATGATACGAATCCTCGCAAAACGCCGCCCCTAAAAGGGATGCTAGCAAATTGCTTAACATTCTCAACATGATTTATTTTTGGTTAATTGTTTGTATCAAAATGGGACACACACTTTCAAAACAAAAAAGCCCGGCGCAAAGGCCGGGTTTTTGAATTTCTTCTGTAAGCTTTCTTCTTGAGGAAGCTGTACTTGTCGTTGAAGCGCAAAACCTCTGCTGTTCACAACAAGATTTGCAAGAAGCTAATGTGAATGATGGTGATGCAGGTCTGGAAAATGCGGATGTTTATGACGCATTGGTTTATGTTCGTGCGAATGTGAATGCGGTTCAGAAATTTCATCATCGTGCGCATGCTGATGGTGTTCATCATGGGAATGAATATGATCATGTACCAGTTCGCTATGGTTATGGTCATGCTCGTGTTTTTCTAGCAAGTGAATAAGAAGTCCTATCGCCATCAGCGCACCCGCCGCCGCCAGTTGCACATTTGGCTGCTCCTGCAAAAACACAATAGCAACAATCGCCCCTACAAAAGGTGCCAACGAAAAATACGCGCCTGTGCGTGCAGTTCCAACGTGGCGCAAAGCCAACATGAACAGAACCAAGCTAATGCCAATGCTGAAAAACCCAACAACCGAAGCGGCAAGAACCAAATTGAAACTTGGAATTTCTGCTCCCAAACTGAAAGCCAAAGCAACATTGACAACTCCTGCCGCCGCACATTTATAGCTGGCAATTTGCACAGGATCAGAAGCTGAAAGTTTACGCGTGAGATTATTATCAATACCCCATGCAAGGCACGCTGCCGCAATCAGCATGCCTCCACTCTCAAAGCCAAAGCTTGTACCATCCCACGCTAAAATCACTGCACCGCAAAGAATAGCAAAGGCACCCAGCAGCAAACGCCGATCAACATTTTCACCAAAAACCATCCACGCCAAAGCCATGGTGAACAGGCCTTCAAGATTGAGAAGCAAGGCCGCAGAACTTGCTGTGGTTAGCTTTAGCCCAAACATAAGAAACAATGGACCAGCAACGCCACCAATTAAGATCACTGCGATAAGCCAAGGATAATCCGAAGATTTCAAAGACGCCTCACCAACCCATAATTTAGATTTGCGTAGCAGCAAAAGCCCAACTCCTGCCCCCAAATACATTAGGCCCGCCAGCAGCCATGGATAGATTTGCCCTAAAAGCAATTTTGAAATCGGAGTTGAAACACCAAAAAGTATAGCTGCCCCTAAAGCATAAGGAACGCCAGGCCAGAGGTGTGAATGTTGTGATGTGTTCATGCGTTAAGACTAACAGTAATCTTCGTCACTGGTCCATAAAACAAAAAAAGCCCAGCACAAAGGCCGGGCTTTTGAATTTCTTTTGTAAGCTTACTTCTTGAGGAAGCTATACTTGTCGTTGAAGCGCGAAACGCGGCCACCACGATCGAGAATTGTTGTTTGGCCACCGGTCCATGCTGGGTGTGAAGCTGGATCAATATCCAAGTTCATTGTAACGCCTGCGCTGCCATAGGTGGAGCGGGTTACAAATTTGGTGCCATTGGTCATCACAACGGTGATGGGGTGATAGTCGGGGTGGATATCAGCTTTCATGTAAGTAACTCTTAATTCAGGTGCAATTGGTTTTCGTGGCGGTCTATAGGATAAATAATGGGGCCGCACAAGTGCCGGCCAAAACAAGGTAAAATGAGCAACGATTACGAAAGACAAGCCAAATCCCGCCAGAAATCCAAGGACTTACGCCCCCTCGTACGGCTCCTTCCATTTTTGTTAAAATATCGCGGACGCGTCATCATTGCGATAGTTGCGTTGTTGCTAGCATCAACCGCGACGCTCATTATCCCCATCGCTGCGCGGCGTGTGCTGGATTATGGCTTTAATGCCGAGAGCGCTCAAACTGTGAACCAATATTTTGCCGCCATGTTTGCTGTGGTTGCGGCGCTGGCCACAGGTTCTTCCGTGCGCTTTTATTATGTGATGTGGATTGGCGAGCGCGTGGTGGCTGATGTGCGCGATGCGCTGTTCAATCACTTGATGACCTTAACCCCCTCATTTTATGAAACCCAGAAAACTGGCGAAGTGGTCTCGCGCCTCACGGCTGATACAACGCAGATTAAATCCGCCTTCTCCTCCACAGCTTCAGTGGCGCTTCGCAACATTGTTATGCTGATTGGCACTTTGGCGTTGATGATTTACACCAGCCCAAGATTATCAGGCCTTGCAGCCTTGGCTATTCCAGCGGTTGTGCTGCCACTGGTGTTTTATGGCAGGCGCGTCCGTGCTCTCTCACGCAAAGCGCAGGATACTTTGGCAAGCTCCGCTGCCTTTGCACAAGAGCGCTTGACTGGCATCACCGCGATCCAATCCAACACGCAAGAGCGAGCCACCATCACTTCATTTTCAAGCGCAACAGTTGAAGCCTTCGAGGCCGCACAATCGCGAACCTTGGCGCGTGCTGTCCTCACCTTTGCCATCATCTCAGTCTCGCTTAGCGCCATTGTGGGCTTGCTGTGGTTTGGCGCAAATGAAGTGGCCAGTAACAATCTCTCCAGCGGAACGCTGTTGCAATTTTTGCTTTATGCTGTGATGGCGGCCAGTTCTCTTGGTCAATTGTCGGAAGTGTGGGGAGACATTCAATTGGCGGCTGGTGCTGCCGAGCGCATTTCAGAATTGTTGGATGAGGTGCCCGCAATCACATCACCAAACTCACCCGTGGCAATGCACAAGCCGCCACTAGGGCGTCTCACATTTCGTGCGGTCGATTTTAATTACCCATCACGCCCCGATGCAAAAGTCTTACAGGATATTTCATTTATGGCCGAGCCCGGCGAGGTGATCGCCATTGTTGGGCCTTCAGGTGCTGGAAAATCAACCCTGTTCGGCCTGTTGCAAAGGTTTCAAGAACCACAACATGGTGAGATTACTTTCGACCGTGAAAATATCGCCAATTTAAAATTGGAAGATTTACGCAGAAACATTGCCACAGTTCCGCAAGACCCCACAATTTTCTCCGGCACCATCGCTGAGAACATTCGCTTGGGCCGCCCAGAAGCCAGCATGAAAGATGTGATCGCCGCTGCCAAAGCTGCGCGCGTTGCTGAGTTTGCCGAAAAACTCCCGCTTAAATATGAAACCTTGCTTGGTGAGCGCGGGGTTACTCTTTCAGGTGGTCAACGCCAGCGCCTCGCCATTGCCCGCGCCATCTTGCGCAATGCGCCAGTGTTGCTGCTCGATGAAGCCACCAGTGCTTTAGATGCTGAAAGTGAATCGCTCATCCAGGAAGCACTTGAAGGTCTCACCAAGGGCCGAACGACATTGGTGATAGCGCATCGTTTAGCAACAGTGCGTGGTGCTGATCGCATTATCGTTTTGGATCAAGGCAAGATTGCCAGCATCGGCACTCACGCCCAGCTCATCAAGAAAAGCCCGCTCTATGCGAAATTGGCGAAGCTGCAGTTTACCGCTCAGTGAGTTTGAGTTCAATGCGCCGATTTTCCGACTTCGCTTCCTCCGAATCTCCCGGAGCCAGCGGCTGAAACTCGCCAAAGCCCGCCGCTACCAAGTGCTTGGGCGAGACACCTTGCGCTTCAAGAAACTTCACAACAGAAATGGCACGAGCCGCTGAAAGTTCCCAATTGGTTTTGAAAACATTGTTGCGCAATTGATCAGTATCTGTGTGACCGTCCACGCGCAAAACCCATGCAATATCAGATGGGATTTCTGATTCAAGTTGTTTGATTGCATCAGCCAATTTTAGCATCTCGGATTGGCCAGCGTCATTCAAATCGGCATTGCCTTTAGAGAACAACACTTCGGCTTGGAATACAAAGCGATCTCCCACCACCAAAATATCAGACCGTTGCGACAAAATTTGCCTTAAGCGCCCGAAAAATTCAGACCGGAATTTTGAAAGCTCCTGCACCTTTTGCGCCAAGGCTGTGTTCAACCTCCGGCCCAAATCTGCGATTTGCGTTTCTGATCCACGGTTGCGCGCTTCACTATCATCAAGCAATGCTGAAATTTGTGAAAGTTGCCGGCGCATGGCGGCAATTTGTTGATTAAGCAATTCCACTTTTGCTAGTGCATCAGATGTAAGTTTTTTCTCATCGTCCAAACTTGTTTGCAAGCCAAGAATTGTTGAACCAGCCGAGGTGGCAT
>JAYUPT010000199.1:0-8098 GCA_043759965.1 Aestuariivirga sp.
TTTTGGAAACCTCGCTTGAGGTTGGTTTGTCAGGGCCCAGTCGTGTGCATGATCTTTTTGTGACCCATGAAGGCATGTCTCCCGGCGCCTATAAAACCAAGGGTTCAGGCGTTACTATTTCTTATGGCTTTCACCACTCACCCTTTGGCCTCGCTTTGGTAATGGTGACGGTGCAGGGCCTCTGTGGCTTAGGCTTTTCTGATCAGGGTGGGGAGCAGGCTTCATTGGCTGATATGCAGCGGCGCTGGCCCAATGCCACTTATATCGAAAATTCGGCACAGACAGCACCCTATGCTGCTCAAGTTTTTGCACCCGAAAAGTGGCAAGACGGCCAACCTTTGCGCGTGACTTTTATAGGCAGTGATTTTGAAATTCGCGTTTGGGAAAGCCTGCTTAAAATTCCTATGGGCCGCGCTGTGACTTATGGCGATATTGCCAGCTCGATTGATAAGCCAAAAGCCGCACGCGCTGTGGGGGCAGCTGTGGGGCGCAACCCCATTTCATTCGTGGTGCCTTGCCACCGCGTGATTGGAAAATCAGGGGCACTTACAGGTTATCATTGGGGCCTCACACGCAAACGGGCGATTTTGGGCTGGGAAGCGGGTCAGCTGGCGACCTAATAATTACTTTGCAATCATCTTTAAAAATAGGCCAGACTACACTTGTAGCCAATAAACGTACCCATTCAGAAATAACTGCCCTCTAAATTGGAGTCTATATTGAAAGAAGAACTTTCTAATCAGCAAAAAATTGTGACGCTAATTGCAGAATCAATTTCGGATGTGGAGCGCGAGCCAATTAAATTGTGGTTGCAGGGAATACTCGAAATCCATAACTCTGATGTCTCCAAAACTATGAAGGCAAAAAACGCATTAAACATTACAATCCGAAATAAAATTTTATGGCCAGTTATTAAATTGATATCCCGCAAAGTAAAATTACACACATGGGACAATAGAAGTAAAGCAATGCGCCGGAGTTACGGTGTAGCTGCTCTAGCAATTGCTCTCTTGGGTAATCAGGCTGCTGGAATTGCTGCTTTGGGTGGTGCCATCGGAATTCCACTTTGGATGGTATTTGGTGGCGGTGCCCTCTTCGCGCAGATGCTTTATATTGAGTTGTCAAAAGGTAAGTCACAAGCAACTCTACCCAAAACAAAATATACTGTAATTGATGCGGAAAAAGATGAGAGCTAAATATATTGAGATCAAACACTCTTTCCAACTCGCCTACTCATTGCTAAACCCCCGAGCATGACATTGAAACTAGCCATAGCCGGAGCCGGCGGCCGCATGGGCCGTGTGCTCACACGGATTATCATCGAGACCAACGGCTGCGAAATCGCGGGCGGGCTGGAGGCTAAGGGCTCTGCTCTGGTTGGCACTGATATGGGCGTGCTTTCTGGCATTGGCGCTTTGAATGTTTTGATCAGTGATGATGTGGAATCAGTGCTGCGCCAAGTTGACGGCATTATTGATTTCACCGTTCCTGCCGCAACCTTGGCGCTGGTAGCTCACACTGCCGCTCTCAAAAAAATTCATGTGATTGGCACCACAGGTATTGATGCTGCTGGAGATGCGCAAATTCTCGAAGCAGCTAAATCAACCGCCATTATGAAAACTGGCAATTATTCACTTGGCGTCAATATTCTGGCCAATGTTGTAAAAAAGGTTGCAGCCGCCTTGGGTGATGATTTTGATATTGAAGTTCTTGAAATGCATCACCGCCATAAAATTGATGCGCCTTCAGGCACCGCGCTTTTGTTGGGCCAAGCGGCTGCTGATGGCCGCAAGATCAATTTGAAAGAACATTCTGTGCGGTCTCGCGATGGGCACACGGGTGCGCGTGTTGTGGGCGATATTGGCTTTGCCACCTTGCGCGGAGGCTCGGTTATTGGTGATCATACTGTGATGTTTGCTGGTGCTGCTGAGCGCATTGAATTTTCGCACAAGGCTGAAAGCCGCGATATTTTTGCTTATGGTGCAGTAAAGGCTGCGCTCTGGTGCCAAGATAAAGTACCCGGCTTATACAATATGAATGATGTTTTAGGATTGGATTGAAATGAGTGGAACTTTAGTGCTGGTGCGTCATGGCCAGAGTGAATGGAATTTGAAAAATCTGTTCACCGGTTGGAAAGACCCGGATTTATCACCTCAGGGTGTGTCTGAAGCAAAGGCTGCGGGCCAGCGCTTGAAAGCCAAGGGTTTGAAGTTTGATCTCTGCTTCACATCAGCACTCACGCGCGCGCAACATACATTGCAGCTTATTCTTGCGGAGCTTGGCCAAACGGGATTGGCAGAAACCCGTGATCAGGCTTTGAATGAGCGCGACTATGGCGAACTGACGGGCCTTAACAAGGATGACGCGCGCGCTAAATGGGGAGAGGAGCAAGTGCTGGTGTGGCGGCGCTCATTTGATGTGCCACCACCCGGTGGTGAATCTCTTAAAGATACTTTGGCAAGATCATTGCCCTATTACATGCACATGATTCAGCCGCATGTGCTGGAAGGCAAAACTGTATTAGTTGCGGCCCACGGCAATTCTCTGCGCTCATTGATCATGGCCATTGAAGGCTTGAGCCCAGCGCAGATTTTGAAGCGTGAATTGGATACGGGTGTTCCGATTTGTTATAAGCTCAAGGCCAATTCTCGGCCGGAAATAATTGAAACCCTTAGCGCATGATTGTTAGAATTCTCAGCGCCGCAGAATTTGAACAGCAAATTCCACGGTTGGTTGAGATTTTGATTGATGCAGTTGATTCGGGTGCGGGGGTTTCATTTATGAAGCCCCTTTTGCCTGATGTGGCGCAAGATTTTTGGCGCGGGCAAATTTCCGGCATTGCCGCTCACAGCACATTCCCACTCGTTGCTGAAATTGATGGCTCTATCGCTGGCATTGTTTTGTTGATGCGGGCTTGGGCGCCCAATCAACCGCATCGGTCTGATGTTGCGAAACTTTTGGTGCATCAGAATTTCAGACGGCGCGGTGTGGCCACGGCTTTGATGCAAAACTTGGAAGTTAAGGCACGGGCCCTCAACCAAACTCTCATCACCTTTGATGCGGTGGCAAATAGCCCGGCCTCGGCCTTTTATGAAAATCTCGGCTTCATCTGTGTTGGCACTTATCCGAATTATGCTTATTCTGGCGATGGCAAGCTTGATGATACGGCGTTGTTTTATAAAGTGCTGACGTGAGAATGATTACTCCGCTGCTTGGGCAAACTGCGGAACCTCATTGATAATCTTTTGCACCTCTGGGCGGCACGAACCACAGCCCATGCCAGCAGTGGTATTTTGACATACGATTTTTAGTGTCGCACCCGCGTGATTTTTTATAAATGAAGCGATGGTGTTTCGCCCCACGCTGTTGCAAGAGCATACAATGGGGCCAGCATCAGCTTTGCCCTTAGCAGGCCTGCCCGCTAAAATTTGCGCGGCATCAACTTGTTGGCCCACCTGTTCTTGCAGCCAATTGCGACTCACTTCCACGGGGCCTGCACTGGCGAAGAAGGCAAATTGTAAACGCCCATCTTTAAACGAAGCGCATCTGAAATGGGCCGGGTTAGACGATACTACAAATGACAACTCACCGTCACAAAACTGGCTCACGAAACTTGGCCAATCGGCGGGCAACTGCTTGTCGGCACATTCAAACGATTGGCCAGAAATCAATGGCCGCTTAGCCCAGTATTGTGTTGTCGGTTGGACAGCCTGCAAGCTCACGCCGAACCCATGCCAGGCTGCCGCAAAAGGTTTTATAGAAATTTGTGACGATTTTAGCGCAGGCTGGTTGCTAATGGGATCAACCATTGCAAGTGTTGCCGCGTTTACTTTTGCTTCAGAAGCAAAATGGGCGCTCCAATGCATGGGTTGGAACACTTGGCCCTTGGCTACGGTATCAGACACCAAAACCCGTAGGATGGATTTACCTTCAGTCCCAGAAACCTCAGCTAGATCTGCATCCTTTAGTAACAGTGCTTGGGCATCTTGTGGAGAAATTTCTACATAAGGTTCGGCGCGGTGGCTGAAAAGCTTTGGCACTAATCCGGTTCTGGTCATGGTGTGCCATTGATCACGAACGCGGCCGGTGTTGAGCACCAATTTTTGCGCTTCAAATTGATGAGCATGGAATTTTGTCGCAACGAAATTGGCTTTGTCATTTGGCGTGGAAAAGTGACCGTCAGCAAAAGGTCTTGAGCCTCCCCATTGCTGTGGTGACAGCGCGTAATAATCCTGCTCCACCCATTCGCCCAAATCAAGCTGGCGGGTGCCACTGTTCAAAACTTGGGTGAGGGCTGCATGTTCGTGAAAAATTTGGGCGGGTGACTCATAATCAAATCCAGCAAAGCCCATGGCCTTGGCCACAGCACAGAGAATACGCCAATCGGCGCGGGCCTTACCCGCTGGTGAAACAAATGGGCGTTGGCGCGAAATTCGGCGTTCGGAATTTGTCACCGTGCCAGATTTTTCGCCCCAGCCTTGGGCAGGCAACAGCACATCAGCAAATTTCGCCGTTTCGGTAACGGCCGTAACATCGGAAACCACCACGAAGGGGCAGGTTTCTAGGGCCGCTGCAATGAGTGAAGAATTTGGCATGCTCACAGCAGGATTGGTGGCGATGATCCAAAGTGCCTTAATTTTTCCAGCCGCCATTGCATCAAATAAATCGACGGCTTTCAAACCAGATTTTTGAGCAACCCGTGGAGAATGCCAAAACTCCTGAACGGCTGAGCGGTGCTCTGGATTTTCAATATCCATGTGTGCGGCCAACATATTGGCAAGCCCGCCCACTTCGCGTCCACCCATGGCATTGGGCTGGCCGGTAATTGAAAAAGGCCCCGCACCCTCTTTGCCAATGCGGCCGGTGAGTAAATGACAATTGATAATGGCGTTGACTTTATCGGTGCCATCAACGGCCTGATTAACACCCATCGAAAAGGCGGTGACAGTTTTGGGGTGTGCAGCAAACAGATCATAGAATTGTTTTAAATCTGCTTGTGAAAGACCTGTGGCTTTTGACACGTCAAAATCACCTGCCGCCAACAGCGCTTCGCCCAAACCTTGCGTGTGGGCAAAGACAAATTGTGAATCGATTTCGCCACGCTGGTAGAGATCTCGAAGCAGACCATTGAACAACGCCACATCACTGCCGGGTGCAATTTGCAAAAATAAATCGGCATCAATGGCGCTGGCGGTTTTGCGTGGATCAATCACCACCAGTTTGGTGCCGCGTTGTTCACGCGCGGCTTGCAAGCGTTGAAATAAAATTGGGTGACACCACGCAAGATTAGAACCCACGAGTACGACAAGATCAGCCTGTTCCAAATCAGTATAGTTACATGGCACAATATCCCCACCAAAAGCGCGCTTATGACCAGCCACGGCGGAGGCCATGCACAGCCTTGAATTCGTATCGATATTGGCTGAACCGATGAAACCCTTCATCAGTTTATTGGCGACATAATAATCTTCAGTGAGCATTTGGCCTGAGACATAGAAGGCCACTGAGTCTGGGCCGTGTTCGGCGATTGCCGCCGAAAATTTTTGCGCCACCAATGAAGTGGCTTCATCCCATGACGCTTCTGCACCAGCAATCATTGGAGAGAGCAAGCGTTGCTCATGGCCCAAAGTTTCACCAAGGGTGAGACCTTTGGAACAGAGTTTTCCGAAATTAGCAGGATGATCTGGATCACCAGAAATCGTCACACCAGCAGCATTGCGTGTTGCCAGCACACCACAGCCCACGCCACAATAAGGGCAAGTAGTGCGCGTAATTGTTTCAGATATCATGCAACGTGACGCCGCAAGGCTGCAGCTTCAATCAAGACAATGTTGTTTTCAACTTTCACTTTCACTTTGCGGGCACAGCCTTGATCAGGGCCTTTCACCTCGCCTGTTTCAAGCCCCACCACCCAATTGTGCAAGGGACAAGTGACAGAATGCCCATGCACAATGCCTTGGCTGAGTGGTCCACCCTTGTGCGGGCATTTATCCCACAGGGCAAAAATGCGCTCATCCGCTGCTTTAAAAATTGCAATGTCGCCTTGGTCGGTTGTCACCACGCGTGAGCCGCGCAAAGGCACATTAGCAACTGTGCCAATTTTAATCCAATCACCCATGTTATTCAGCCGCCATCAATTTTGGAAATGCGCGCATCGCTTCAAATTCATGGGCGTCCTTGCCATTCACGCGCTCTTCCCATGGGTCAACTTGCAAAAACGTTTGGGCAAATTGGAAGCGTTCAAAATAAACCGCACGGCGTGACTTATCGGCGACAATTTTTTCGCGGATTGAGTCTAAGCCAACGCGCTTGGCCCATTTATAAATTCGCTCTAAATAATGGCCCTGCTCACGATATAATTGCGTGAGGGCCGCAATCACTTCAACCGCCTCATCTTCGCTATCAACATGGCACAGAAGTTCTGTGCCTTTAATATCGAGACCAGCCGCACCAGCAAAATGAATGTCGTAACCTGAATCAACGCAGATCACGCCAATGTCTTTACAGGTGGCTTCGGCACAATTGCGCGGGCAACCAGAGACTGCCAATTTCACTTTGGCGGGTGTCCAAGAGCCCCACATAAATTTTTCTAAGCGAATGCCAAGGCCTGTAGAATCTTGCGTGCCGAACCTACACCAATCGCTGCCCACGCATGTTTTAACAGTGCGAAGGCCCTTGGCATAAGCAGCGCCGGACACCATGCCAGCGGCATTGAGATCAGACCATACGGCTGGCAAATCTTCCTTCTTCACGCCGAGCAAATCAATGCGCTGGCCGCCTGTGACTTTCACGGCAGGGATCGCAAATTTATCGGCCACATCGGCAATGGCGCGAAGTTCTTTGGCGCTCGTCATGCCGCCCCACATGCGCGGCACCACTGAGTAAGTTCCATCTTTTTGAATGTTGGCGTGTACGCGCTCATTGATGAAGCGCGATTGATTATCGTCTTCATATTCGCCTGGCCATTCAGCAATCATATAGTAGTTGAGAGCAGGCCTGCACTTGGCGCAGCCGCACGAGGTTTTCCATTCCAACTCCTGCATCAAGGCCGGAATTGATTTCAATTGCTTGGCTATAATAAAGCGCCGCACATCAGCATGGCCCAAATCGGTGCAGCCACACATGGGTTGCACAGCGTTTGGTTTATATGCGTCGCCCAATGAAATGACCAAGAGTTTTTCAACCAAGCCAGTGCAGGACCCACAGGAGGCCGAAGCTTTGGTGTGAGCGCGCACTTCATCGATCGACGTTAGGTTTTTTGCCGTGATGGCATCGATGATTTTGCTTTTGCAAATGCCGTTGCAGCCGCAGATTTCTGCGTCAGGCGGTAAGGCTGCAACGGCCGCCATAGGGTCCAGGGGGGTCCCTCCTGCATAGGATTGGCCGAAGATCAGCATCTCTCGATCGGCAGAAATATCTTCGCCCTTTTTCAGTTTATCAAAGAACCACGGGCCATCGCCCGTATCGCCATAAAGCACCACGCCGATGATGCGGTTTTCTTTGATCACGATGCGCTTATAGATTCCGCGTGAGGCATCGCGCAGCACAACTTCTTCGCGGTCTTTGGCTTCGGCAAAATCTCCGCCCGAATAAAGATCAACACCTGTGACTTTCAATTTGGTGGACATGACCGAGCCGGTGTAGGCCGCCACTTGGCCCACCAAAGTTTCGGCAATGGTGCGGGCCATTTCATAAAGTGGCGCAACAAGGCCATAAACATTGCCACGGTGTTCGGCGCATTCGCCAAGGGCAAAAACATCCGCATCATTGGTGAGCAACTGATCATTCACCACAGTGCCACGATTGACTTCAAAGCCTGAAGCTTTTGCAAGTGCTGATGAAGGGCGAATGCCCACGGCCATCACCACTATGTCACATGGAATTTCAGTGTCATCTTTCAGCTTCACACCAGTCACATGGGTGTCACCCATGATCGAATGCGTGTCAGCCTTTGTGCGCACGGCAATGCCGCGCTTTACAAATTCTGTTTCCAGCAAATGTGCCGCTGCGGGATCAAGCTGGCGCTCCATCAAGGTTGGCATGATGTGAATGACTGTCACTTCCATGCCGCGCATTTGAAGCCCAGCTGCGGCTTCTA
>JAYUPT010000200.1:0-3132 GCA_043759965.1 Aestuariivirga sp.
GAAGTGCTGTCTGATTTTCAAATTACCATTCCGGAGCTTGGCACCATCAAAGCAACGGAGCCTCCCATCGTCATCATCACGTCTAACCGCACGCGTGAAGTGCATGATGCATTGAAGCGGCGCTGCCTTTATCATTGGGTGGGTTATCCTGATGCGGCGCGCGAACTTGCGATTATTAAAACCAAACGCCCTCACGCTTCTGAAGCTTTGGCCAAAGAGGTGGTGGCCTTTGTGCAGGCTTTGCGCGGTGGCGATATTTATAAAGTGCCTGGTGTTGCCGAGACTTTAGATTGGGTTTCGGCTTTGCATGAACTTGATTGCATTTCGCTGGACCCGCAAGTGGTGAATGACACGCTGGGTGTGTTACTTAAATATCAAGATGATATTGCCAAGATGGAAGGCAGTGCCGCAAAACGCATTCTTGATCAGGTGCGAGATGAACTCCGCATCGTCCGGTAAGCTTGCCGAAAATATTATGCATTTTGCGCGGGTGCTGCGTGAGGCAGGTTTGCCCGTGGGGCCAAGCAATGTTTTGGATGCCATTGATGCAGCCCAAATGGGCACTTTGCGTGAACGCGACGATTTCTATTGGACTTTACATGCGCTGCTGGTGAAGCGGCGTGAGCATAGCGAAATTTTTGCAACTGCGTTTCAAGTGTTTTGGAAGAAGCCCAAAATGCTCGAACAGTTGATGCAGCTTATGTACCATCAAATTGCGCGCAAAGCAGATGCGAAGCCAAAGCCTGCTGGTTATAAGCGATTAGCTGAAGCGATGTTTGATAAGGCGCTGGAAAAAACTATGCCAGCGCAAAAGAATGACATGATCGAAGTTGATGCCACGTTCACAGCTTCTGCTGATGATGTGTTGCGCCGTAAAGATTTTGAACAAATGAGTGTTGCTGAGCAAGCGCAGGCCAAGGCCGCCATTGCCAAATTGCGGTTGCAGCGCCAAAAAATTCCAACACGGCGTTTCCAAGCATCAGGCACAGGGGCTCGTATCGATATGCGCGCCACATTGCGCGAAGCTTTGTGCGGTGGCGTGAAGCTGGCGCGCAAGCATCGGCGCATGCGTGCGCCGCCATTGGTTGTGCTTTGTGATATTTCCGGCTCGTGCTCAAATTATAGCCGCGTGCTTCTGCAGTTTCTGCACGCACTGTCTAATGATCGTGCGCGCGTAACAGTGTTTCTGTTTGGAACGCGGCTTACCAATGTGACGCGAGATTTGAAGATGCGTGATGTTGATGCTGCGTTGGTCAAAGTGTCTTCGCATGTGCTGGATTGGTCTGGCGGCACCCGCATTGGCTCGGCGTTGCGTGAATTTAATTTCAAATGGGCGCGGCGGATTTTAACTGGTGGTGCCCATGTTTTATTGATGACTGATGGCTTGGAACGCGAGGATATTTCAGCATTGCGTGAAGAGATGCAGCGCTTGCGGCGCAAAACCAAAAGCATTGTGTGGCTTAATCCTCTGCTGCGCTATGATAAATTTGAACCAAAGGCCGCGGGTGTTTTGGCCATGTTGCCCTTTGTTGATGAACATAGGCCTGTGCATAATATCCAAAGTTTGACAGAGCTTGCCCGCCAACTTTCTGGCGCTTGAAATCATTTTCTTAACCTGTGCTTTGGCGCTCAACGATTTTGTAGCTCATGTCAATTTGGCAAATCTCGAACCCAGATTTGCTGGTGATGGCGGTAATCGCCGAATTGGCGGCGCGTTTTCCAAGTTCGTAGCGGTGGGTGGCGACGGACGAGAGGGTGGGCGACGTGTAAGCCGCAAATTCAAGATCATGGAAGCCGAGAATTGAAATATCTTCAGGAATGCGAAGGCCAAGCCTTTGACTTTCCATCAATGCGCCCAAGGCAAGGTTGTCATCAATGCAGAAAACAGCTTCAGGGATTTTCTTTTGTTCGGAAAGCATTTTCAAAATTGCGGCACCCAAAGCAACAGTGCTGAGCTGGGGCAAGCTGGTGATCAAGTTTTGCCAAGGCAGGTTTGCTTCATTCATTGCTTGCTTATATCCGCTGAGGCGGGCCGCTGCGCGAACATCAAGGTGGCCAAGCACGAAGCCAATTTTTTGGCGGCCAAGCTTGATCAAAATTTGGGTTGCATCAAAGCCTGCACGCATTTGCGAAAGGCCAATGTTGATGCCTATTGGATCTTGGCTCAGCTCAAAGGTTTCTATGACAGGTATTTTTGATTGCTTTAACATGCGTTTTGCCATGGGCGTGTGGTCAACACCAACAATGATAATGGCTTCAACACGTTGGCCAAGCAAAATGCGGATGGCTTGTTCCTCTTCATCCATTGAGTAACGGCTGTTGACCACCACCACTTGAAAGCCTGAATCCAAAAACACTTCGTGTAAGGCCTGCAAGTATTCAGCAAAAATGACATTATAAAGTGTAGGCACAATGACACCAACCGTGTGGCTGCGCGATGATGCCAAGCGGCTTGCCGCCAGATTGGGAACATAAGCCAATTTTTGCACAGCAGCTTCAATGCGCTGGCGCAGCTTTGGCGAAACAATATCAGGGTTGCGCAGGGCTCTGGAAACTGTGATGGCGCTCACGTTTGCAAGTTTTGCAACGTCATCAAGTGTCTTTCTAGCGTTGGCTATAGTTGCACCTGTATTTGAAAGTTAGAAATTACAACACCCATGAACCGAGAGTGGTAAAAATTTAAGTTTAATACAAAAACCATTGTCACCCCACCGCAGCAACCAGTGCTTAGTTCGAAGCTTTTGTCAGCGCCTTATTGCGCACCTTTCTGCAAGGCTCTAATCCGTTGAGCCAAGCTTATAACATTGGCCATTGCGCCTGATTTTTTGGGTTGCGGAGCTGGGGCTTCTTGAATTTCTGGTGCTACTTTCGCTGTCATCATCGTGTCGAGGGCGCGAATCTCTTCAGTCATGGCGGCAGCTTCACGCTCAGTTTCGGCCAATTGCTGATCGAGATTGGCTTGCCTGCTTGGGGTTTCAACCCCGTTTGAGGTGGCTGAATTTGAATCCTGTTGCAACGCGTTCATTGGATTTCCGTCGCGCTGGTTGCTCATCTGGCTGGAAATCGAGGTGAGTTCAGCTACGCGTTTGAGCAAACGATTTTCTGTAGCATCCACTTTTTTATTCGCAGATT
>JAYUPT010000201.1:0-8046 GCA_043759965.1 Aestuariivirga sp.
CAATCAAATTTTTCGCCGGGATCAATCTTGCGCCCTGGTGCAATGTCGGAATGGGCAAGAACATGGCGGGCCTCAATCTGATAGCGCGCAATAATATCACAACAAAGCTCCGCAACGATTTGCATTTGTACCAGTGGAAAATCAGGGCTGCCACCCGCATGGCCCAAGTTTTGAATCTCAATACCAATTGAAGCCGAGTTAATATCTTCCTCACCCTGCCAGCTTGAAATGCCAGCATGCCAAGCGCGGTTCGCCTCATCCACCAACTGCACAATCTGGCCCTGCTCATCGACCAAATAATGCGAAGAAACTTCCGAGCGCTCATCACACAACCAATCGCAAGCCCCTTGAGCATCCTTCATGCCAGTATAATGCAAAATCAAAAATTTTGGTTTTAACGCATCGAGCCTTGGCCCGAAATTTGGCGAGGCCTGAATGCGGTGGGCAAGGCCGGTTCCAATCACCTCACACGCGTTCCTTGGTAAGTTCGCCATAAGCTGCATTGATACGCGCTAATCGGTCTGTGGCAATGCTCACCATTTCCGCAGGAACGCCGGATGCTATTAATTTATCAGGATGCAAAGCCCGCACCAACGACTTATATTTCTTTTTAATGTCTGCCACCGCCGCATCACGCGGCACTTCTAAAATATCATAGGGATCATCTATAACCGCCACATGACGAGACCGAATGCGCGAAAATTCCGGCGTACCAAAGCCAAAAATATCACCAATTCGTTCAAGATAAGTCAGTTCATCTTCGTGAATAACGCCATCAGCCTTGGCGATGTGAAATAAACCATCCAAAACATTCTCAAGCACTTTAGATTTTTTCACAAACAGCTTGGCCACTTGCAAAGCATAGCTTTCAAAACCCACCACATCTTGCTTGGCCAAATTAAAAACCCGCTCCACCGCCGGCATATCTTTATCAGGCACATGAAACACTTCGCGAAACGCCTTCACTTCATCAGCCGTCACCACGCCATCAGCCTTTGCCATCTTCGCGCCCAATGCGATCATGCCAATGGTAAACCCAACTGATTTTTCTGGTGCTGTTGAAGTGCTTGAAAATCTGCTCAGCATTTGGCTAATTGAATCGCCAATGCCCTGCGCTATATCTGTGAAATGAGCCCAAACAGTCATGGTTCTAAACTAACTGATTTGCGGCCTGAGAAAAACCCATCAGGCGGATTTGCGAAAATAATATGCGAGGCGAAATATAGGCGCATCAATATCAAGGTTCTGCGCCAAGCGCCGCTCCACATGCCAAGCCCGCCCAGCCGTCCAAATTGTAGCCCACAGCACGGGTATAATAGAAAGCACCAAAAGCACATTTAAAGCCACATCAGGCAAACCAATAAGCTTGCTAAAGGCCCACACGGAAGCGGCAGCCCCTGCCCCAACCAAACAGGCAGTCAGCAGCGTCACTCCTGCGGCGGCGAGAAAGCAGCCAAGTGGGCTAAAAGCTTGCGTGGATGATTTGGGCGATGTTTCAGGTTTGAGAAATTCTTGTTCCATGTGCCTGATATGCCAACTTGCAGCAGTTATTGCAAGATGATGAATTATGCCGCCCGCTCTTCTGCTGGCACCCCAAGGCCCAACATTCGGCAAATGGCATAGGTTAAATCTGAACGGTTCAACGTGTAGAAGTGAAAATCTTCCACACCTTCCCGCGCCAAGGCCTGAACTTGTTCAGCTGCCACCATTGCGGCAACCAAATTTCGTGTTTCAGGTTCAGCATCAAGCCCGGCAAACCGTGCCACCATGGCGGGCGGTATATGCGCGCCACACTTGGCTGAAAATTCTTGCACGCGCGCAAAATTTGTCACCGGCAAAATTCCCGGCAACAATTTGATGTTAATGCCACGCGCCGCAATCCGGTCACGCAGCCGCAAGAAAAACGCATTGTGAAAAAAGAACTGCGAAATGGCAATGGTAGCTCCATGGTCAGCCTTATCCGACAAGAATGCCAAATCTTCTTCGATGGAAACCGACTCTGGATGTTTCTCTGGATAGGCTGAAACCGAAACTTGAAAATCGGCAATTTCCCGAATGCCGCGCACCAGATCCGCCGCATTGCGATAGCCTTGTGGGTGCGGGGCAAACCTTGTGCCAACCCCTGCCGGAGGGTCACCCCGCAAAGCCACAATATGACGAACCCCTGAATCCCAAAATTTTTGGATGATGGCATTAAGCTCATCCTTTGATGCGCCAACACAAGTGAGGTGAGCCGCTGGTGCCAGCGTCGTTTCACTGGCAATGCGCCGCACTGTATCAAGTGTGCGGTCTTGCGTGGTGCCACCTGCCCCATAAGTTACGGAAACAAAGCTGGGCTTAACCAATTCAAGTTTGCGTAAATTCCGCCAAAAAACCTCTTCACCTTCGCCACCTTTAGGTGGAAAAAATTCAAATGACACTGATAATTTATCACTCATGCGCGGTGCACCATTTTTTTGACGTCAGATTTTTGTTGGGCGTGGCTGTCTTGATTTTTCGCAAGCCAGATCGAAACTGTAAGGCCCTTGCGCGATTTGAGCCAGGGCGGCGGCAACACTTCATGCTTGACCAACTCAAGCCCTGCTCGGGCCAACCATGCAACCATCTGTTCGCTGGCCAAGCCTAAGCGCCGGTGCGCATGGGCTGTGCGCAACTCTTCTAATTCATGGGGTGCGAAATCAACAATCAGCAACCTGCCTTTGGCGGAAAGAATACGCCGCGCCTCCAGAAGGGCCCGCAATGGTTCGTCAAGAAAATGTAAAACCTGATGAATCGTAACAAGATCAGCAAAGCCATCAGCAAACGGCAGGGCATAAATATCAGCCTGCCGCACTTGGGCATTGCGCAAATTTTCGCGCTCAATATTGGCCCGCGCAATGGCCAACATCTCACGGTTCATATCTAGGCCGTAAAGATGCGCAGCACGCTTACTTAAAAGTTCTAACACACGGCCAGTGCCCGTGCCCAAATCAACCACATTCTCAAACCGCTCATCACCTAATAATGCGAGCATAGCATTTTCAACATCAGCCTCATGCACATGAAGCGAGCGCAATTTTGCCCAATCAGCGGCACTTTCATTAAAATAAGTAGAAGCCATTTCGCTGCGTTGGCGGCGCACTTCTTCCAGCCGCGCCAAATCTCCGGCGAGCAAATGGTCGCCACCCGGCAAAAGCTCGACCAAGGCTTGCGACAATGCTCCACTGCGGCCAGTTTCGCGCAAGCGAAACAAAACCCAATTACCTTCCTTATGGCGGCTGATCAGCCCGGCTTCTGTCATCAATTTAAGATGGCGGCTCACCCGTGGCTGGCTTTGGCCCAAAACGTAAGTAAGCTCTGTCACATTGAGTTCGCCATGGGCCAGCACAAACAAAATCCGCAACCGCGTTGTTTCTGCTACAGCCTTCAAACCTGATAAAAGTTCTTCCATGTAGGTCTCCGATAAAAACTATATAAACATATCGTTATATAGACAAGAAGAAAATGCGGTTTCGAGCAATTTCATGTCGCATTTTGTCTATGATTTAGAATCGGCTTGATTTTTTTTATATCTCGCCTCAATTGCCACAGTTATGTGCGAAATGCCGTCGATACTAAACGCGCAATGCAAGAATCCTGTTGAGGCTCATATGTCGTCAAAACTGTCTCGTCGAAATTTCACCAGCTTGGTGCTTGGCTCAGGCGCAGCACTTTTGTCATCACCAAATGCGCGTGCCGATGAAGGCGCTGGCCCATATGTCGAGAAACTGGGCGCAGAAGTGATCAGGCTGGCCAATGGCGGCACACGCGGCGACAAAGCTTTGCAGCACAAGTTCGCGGCCCTGTTCAACCGCTATATTAGCATTCCAAACATTTCAAAATTCGCCCTTGGCACCCACCAGCAAGATTTGCCCGCCAGCGACAAAGCAATGTTCTATAATCTCGTCGCGAATTATGCGGCAGCACTTTTTGTGTGGTTTGTTGAAGATTTTCAAGGTGATAACCTCAACATCACAAACATTGCCGAACAAGGAAAATTCACAACAGTCGATACAACCATCAAAGGTGGTAGGCTTGGCGGCGAAAAGCTGCGCTGGCGCGTCAGTGGTTCAGGCGGCAATTACCGCATCGCAGATCTTAATGTGAAAGGTGTGTGGCTCACCATCTCAATGAAAAAGCTATTTGCAGATACATTGAAATCATCTGATGGCAATTTTCAAGCGCTTTACGCAAAATTGCGTGAAGCTGAAACCTGGTAGTTTGATTTTTGTTTTACCAATCATTAACCATGGCTGGCTGACATGGCCTCTGGTAAAGCACGAATCATGATCACACGCCGCACCTTGCTTTCGCTTTCATTCGCTGCACTGGCATCACCAGCCATAGCGGCTGATCACCCTTCTATTGCCTTCATGAAACAAGTTGGCAAAGACCTGTTGCACGCCCATAGAATTGGCACAGTTTCAGCGTTCCAGCGCGTTATCCAACGCTATGCTGATGTGAGTGGCATTGCGAATTATTCTCTCGGTCAATTTAACGTGAGCGGTGGCCAGAAGGCACCATACCAATATGGCGTTGCTAAATTCATGTCGCGCTATTTTGCTGAACAATCCCGTGAATATCCTGTTGCCAAATATGAAGTGGGCGAAGCAACGGTTGCCGATAACAAAGATGTTTTTGTGAGCACCAAAGTGTTCATGATGGCGGGCCAAACTTACAGCGTAACGTGGCGGCTTTCTTGGATTGGCGGAAAATATAAAGTTGTCGATGCCAAATTCTTGGGCTTCTCAATGGTCAATCAACAGCGCAGTTTGTTCACATCCTATGTCGGCAAGCATAATGGCAACGTGGGTGATTTGATCGCGGCCCTCAACAGGTAAACTTCTTTCACCTCGATGCAGGAAAGCAGAGCCATGCGGAAATTATTTATTGCAACAGCCGTTCTTGGTCTTGCAGCTTGCTCAACTGGGCAGCCCAATCTTTTGTTTGAAACTGATGGTGTTCAAAAGCCAGAACAATCCTGTGCTGTTGATCCGCG
Source organism: Aestuariivirga sp. (assembly GCA_043759965.1). GTDB lineage: Bacteria > Pseudomonadota > Alphaproteobacteria > Rhizobiales > Aestuariivirgaceae > Aestuariivirga. The sequence goes on from JAYUPT010000201.1 coordinate 5,018, forward strand.
TAAGTTTGCCAAGGCCGAGGCAATTAAAGATTTTAGCGAAGGTAATGGCTGCGGCATTAGCAATGGCTACCGCATTTCTGCCAGCAGCGGCGTTGCGTTCAGTCAAACCGCCACAGTCACCTGCAACGTGGCCAACACTTTTAATTCTTGGCTACTAGACACAGTGCAGCCCCAAGCCAGCGCCATTTATGGCTCTAAAGTTATATCAGTTAATATCGCTGCGACTTATGCCTGCCGCCCGCGCAACAATGTGTCTGGTGCAAAACTCAGCCAACACGGCATGGGCAATGCCATTGATGTTTCTGGATTCACTTTGGCTGATGGCCGCGAAATATCAGTTCTGGAAGATTATTATAACTCCCGTGATAATCAAAAATTCTTGCGCGCAATTCGCAAAGAAGCATGTGGGCCATTCCATACGGTGTTAGGCCCAGGCTCTGATGCAAGCCATAAAGACCATTTGCATTTCGATTTGCAAAAAATGCGCTGCGGCGGCCCATATTGCCACTAATCGCTTCTCACCTGCGCCTTGCGGCCAAACCAAACGCACACAGCAACCAGACAGGCAAATAAAAGTGACCGTAACGTGAGCGGCTCACTGAGGATAAAAAATGCGGCCACTTGCGACATGAATGTTTGCAACAGTTGCACCTGCCCCACCTTGGCAACACCACCTAAAGCAAGGCCCCTATTCCATGCAAAAAAACCGATGAGCTGACTCATAAAACTCAAATACGCAAAACACGCCCATGCTGCCCAAGGCTCTTGGCCAGTGACGGCGCTGGAATAATACCACGTCAACGGAACTGTAACCGGCAGTGCCACTATCAACGCCCAGCAAATCACCTGCCAGCCCCCAAGCTTGCGTGACAATTGCCCACCAGCCGCATAGCCCATGCCCGCAGCAATTACGGCTAGCACCAGCAAACTATCAGCCCCGTGAAGCGCCACGCCGCCATCCCACAGCGCATAAACGATCACTGTGAATGACCCCAACAAACTCCACAGCCAAAATGAGTGCGAAGGCTTTTCGCCCGCAAAAATTGTGCTCATAAATGCGGTGCTCAAAGGCAGCAGCGCTAACACCACACTGCCATGCGAGGCAGGTGCTGATTGCATGGCAAGTGAAGAGAGAATTGGAAACCCAAATACAACACCAGCTGCAATAACCATCAAGCGCCAAAGATCAGCCTTGTCAGGTCGGGGTTGCCGCGTAAGCAGCAAAAGCGGAAGTGCAACCAACGCCGCCAAAACAGTTCTGCCACTGCTAATAAACAGGGGATCAAAAGACCGCACGGCAAGGCGCGTGAACGGCAATGTCAGCGAAAAAATGGCAACGCCGACGAAGCCAAGCAGATATCCGCGTGTTACAGAATTCATAATGGCATTTGGTTCCGCAACCACACTGGCGCAATTTTTGGCCGCGCCGCCACCGCCTGATAATGTGCTTTGAGATTGGGATGACGCGCAAACAACACATCTAAATTTGGCGCCCAGCTCACCAACATGGCAGCATAAATATCAACCGCACTGAAAGTATCGCCAAGAATGAATAAATTTTTGCCCAAGCTTTCCGCAAAAATTGCGAAGTCGCGATCCATATGTTCAGCGGCCTTAGATTTTATTGAAGCGGCGTGACTTGGGTCCGTAGAATACCGCACTGGGTAGAAATATCTTAAATCCGCCATATAAACTGAACTGGCAAAATATAGCATCCACCGCAAATACTGGGCACGCTGTGGCTGCTCTAATTTTGGCGCCAATCCTGCAGCAGGAAATAGATCCGCCAGATAAATCATCATAGCCGCACTCTCTGTCATCACACTGTCATCTGACAGCCGCAAAGCTGGAATTTCACCACGTGGATTAACTTTGAACACTGAAGCAGGCAGCGAACCATCGTCTAATTTATGCAAATCCTCAATACGATATTCGGCCCCAATCTCGGCCAACAGTGCTTCAACCGCAACTGAACCTGAACCCGGCCTTGCATAGAGTGTGAACATGAACTTCCCCTTTAGACTGCCGCAATTAGACGCTATATGTCAGTTGAATCAAGAACCAAGGATGGCAACTGATATGGTGCAGGCTCCAGCGCGCCGCAATGTGCGTTTTTCTTACTCAACGGCTGATCAGCCCTTGCTGCAACGCGCTGTAATTCAAGCGATCGAAAAAATTGGCGGCCAGCGCAAGCTGAAGAAACTTTATGTGCAGCACCAAGAAAACCTATCGCGCGGTGATAGCTTTTTCGACTCGGCCATGCGCCTGCTGCGCATCAATGTTATTCATGATGATAATCTTTCACTCACACCAAAAACCGGACCAGTGGTTTTTATCTCAAACCATCCTTATGGCGTGCTCGACGGCATCACCCTCACATGGCTTGCCCTAAAAGTGCGGCCAGATACAAAAGTGCTAGCCAATGATGTGCTGTGCCAAGCGCCTGAAGCAGCTGCTCATTTATTGCCCGTGGCCTTTGCCCCAACGCGAGAAGCCCGCGAGACCAATGTGAACAGCCGCCGTCAGGCTCAAGACTGGTTAAAGCAAGGCGGTGCCGTTGGCATATTTCCGGGTGGTGGTGTTTCTACGTCCGAGCAACCGCATCGCGGTCAGGCAGTTGACCTGCCATGGGCACCCTTCACCGCAAAAATAATCCGCATGAGCAAGGCAACTGTGGTGCCGGTGTTTTTTACCGGACAAAATAGCCGCTTGTTTCAACTTGCAAGCCATCTCAGCTTAACGTTGCGCCTCTCACTTGTGTTCCGCGAAACCGCGCGCCGCATTGGCACTGATTTGGCTGTGCGCGTGGGTAAGCCCATTCCCTTCAGCGAAATTGAACATCTCACCGAACGCGAAGATTTAATCCGCGAATTGCGCAAACGCACCTATGCATTGGCAAGGCCCAGCGACATCAGGGGTAACCCAAAAGACCTGCATTTGCGCCAAGGCCGCGTTAAAGGCTGGAAGAATAATTCCGACTAAGCCACCCGTTGCCCACTTGTCATTATTCACACACAAGATAAGCACTG
>JAYUPT010000202.1:0-8032 GCA_043759965.1 Aestuariivirga sp.
GACACGTTTGCGGGCAATAGTTTTATCTGGGTGGGGGACGCGTGGTATCGGGCCGTGCTCACCTCGCCGGAGTTTTTTGGCGCACTTGCCCGCAGCTTAGGGTTTTCAATTCTGGTTCTGCTGATTGAAATTCCGCTCGGCATATTTATTGCTTTGCGAATACCAGCTTCGGGGCCACTGTCATCATTCTATATTATACTTATGACAATTCCACTACTCACGCCCAGCATTGTGGTGGGTTATTTATGGAAAGTGCTCACCCTGCCCCATGCAGGTTTGCTGTTTGAAACCGTGCAGGCCCTTGGCCTCAGCCTCAACATGAGTAGCCCATTCATAACATGGGCCGTTTTGATTTTAATGGACACATGGCATTGGACTGGCCTTGTTGTGCTGCTGTGCTTTGCAGGCCTTCGCGCCATTCCACATGACTATTATCGCGCCGCGCAAATTGATGGGGCGAGTTCATGGAAAGTCTTTCGTTATATTCAATTGCCAAAGCTTCGCCTTGTATTGCTCATTGCCATTCTGCTGCGCTTTATGGATAGCTTTATGATTTATACGGAAGCCTATATCATCACGCGCGGAGGCCCCGGCATTTCCACCACCTTCCTTTCGCATGAGCTTGTGCAAACGGCCACCATTCAGTTCGACCTTGGCCAGGGAGGAGCCATGTCGGTGATTTATTTTTTATTTGTGCTGGCGGTTGCAGCCCTGTTTTTCAAATTCATTGTGCCCAAAGAAAGCATCACATGAAGCACAGGTTTTCCTTCGTACCTTTGGTTTTTATTGGGTTTTTGATGGTCCCTATTTATTGGCTGTTGCTGATGAGTGTGAAATCTAATGCCGAGATTCTAAGCGGCCTTTCCTTCTGGCCGCACACCTTCACATTCGCAAACTTTCACATGATATTGACCACTCCGGCGTGGGTTAATGGTTATATCAACGCCACGCTTTATGTGGTGCTGAATGTTGTAATTTCTGTAGCCGTTGCCGTGCCTGCGGCTTTTGCTTTTGCGCGGTATCGTTTTGCTGGCGATCGTTCACTTTTTTTAGGCTTGTTGATTTTTCGCATGTTGGCCCCCGCCATTCTGTTTATTCCATTTGTCGAAATTTTTTCGCGGCTTAACCTCATCGACACCCACATTGCCGTGGCCGTGGCCCATTGTTTTTTCAATGTGCCTTTAGCCATCTGGATTTTAGAAGGTTTCATTGCGGCGGTGCCAAACGAAATGGACGATATTGCAAAGGTAGATGGTTATAGCTTCCCGCATTATTTCATCCGCATATTATTACCGCAAATAGCACCCGGCATTGCTGTCACCGCGTTTTTCTGTTTCATGTTTTCTTGGATAGAGTTTTTATTGGCCAATGCGCTGACAGTGGTGAAGGCCAAGCCTATCGCTTCTATAATGACAAGAGCGGGCGGCGTGCTTTCAGGCGATTATGCCTTGCTGGCCGCAGCGAGTGTGCTGGGCCTGATCCCCGGCATTATCCTCATCATCTTTATAAAAAAGCATTTGGCGCGCGGGTTTTCGATGGGCCGCGTGATTTAGAAAATTAGGTGGCCATAGACCTGCGCGAAATATGGAACTAGGGTGTGAACAGATCAATCAATAGGAGGTTTGACAAAGCAATGGAAACACAAAAGCCAAGTGTTAGCTTCTGTGTCAAATCTGCCAGCACAGTTTGGATTCGGCGATGCCATTTTGGTTTTCGTCATGCCTTTGCTTGTGGCCCTGTTTTCAGTTTGGTATGCTCGCCTTGCTCAACATAAAAATTGGACAAAATAATAACGACGGGAGAAAACGATGAACTCATCATTCTGGCTTGCGGTTGCCGCTTATGTTTTTCCCAGTTTTGCACTGGGTTATTCTTGGCATCTTACAACTTTTGCGGCCAAATATCATGAGCTCGGTATTTACCGCCAAGATGTGATTATCCCACTGGGCCTAAGCTCCATGATCTTGCAGGGCATATTTTTCGCCTGGGTCTATCCTCTGCTGTTCAGCACGGCAGGCGACCAATGGCTGCTCAGCGCTGTGCAATTTGCAGCGATATTCGGCGTGGTTGCATGGTCGTTTCTGGTCTTGCCCGTGGCCGCGAAAAACAAGATGACATCGGTTGGAAAATATATGGCGTTGGAAACAGCCTTCACCGCCATTCAATTCATCGTCACTGGTTTGCTGATCTCCCTTGTTTACCGCGGCGCATAAAAAAACGGCGGAGATTTCTCTCCGCCGTTTTGCATTCAATAATTGAAAGCTTATTTCTTCTTGGCAGCAGGAGCAGCAGCACCCTTGGCCGGAGCAGCGGCTTTGCCACCCTTGGCTGGGGCAGCGGCGGCGGCTTTAGGGTCCGGAGCTTTTTGATTAGAAGCTGGAACTTCGCCCGCAACTGGAGCACCTTCAGCAGGCGCTTCTTCCTTAGCCTGAGCAGAAATTGCGCAAAGCGTAACATCATCACGAACAGCAGATGTCACACGGTCTGGCAAGTTCACATCCGACAAATGGATCGACGAGTTCACTTGCATGCCCGTAAGATCAACCGTGATGTCGTCCGGAATGAAGTCTGCTGGGCAATAGAGATTCACATAATGTGAAACGATGTTCAAAACACCACCAGCCTTAATGCCGGGGGCTGCTTCTTGGTTCTTGAAATGAACCGGAACATTCACCGCAATGCGTGAATCCTTGCCGAGGCGCAGGAAATCCACATGAACGATACGGTCTTTAACCGGGTCAAACTGAATATCGCGTGGGATTGCGCGAACGGTGGCACCATCAACATCAAGATCAACCAAGGTTGCCAAAAAGCGGCCTGTGTTTACATGTAGCTCAATTTCTTTATAGGTGAGCGAGATGATTTGGGGATCTTTTTTGTCGCCATAAACGACGCCGGGAACAAGTCCCTCACGACGTACTGAGCGAGCGGCCCCCTTACCGGCCCGACCGCGTGCAGCGGCCTTTATATTTACGATTTTAGACATAGTATTCTCCGATTTTCATGAATACCCGACCTTCCTCCAGGGGTGAACGACGCCGAGCTGTCGGGGCCTATAGGGGAAATGAGGGAGAATGGCAAGATTGGGGGGATAGAACTTGTTCATTGCAGACAGTGCAGCTTATATTAGCAGCCATGCCACAGAGCCATTAAGAATGGTAGACTTTCAGCCTATCATGTACTGCAATCTTTCTCGCGGCTTTAAAGTGCAAGGGTGTGCACTCATTTCCAGGCACCAGTATGCGGCCAAATCTATCGACATAGTGCAGGCATTTGTCGATCTAACTCAATATGTCAATTAAACCTGCTTGCGGGCGCCAACGGACTCAGTCATTTAGGGTATGCCAAGCCATCATATATGCTTAATTCATGACCAAATCTCTCGTTTTGTTCAACCTATAGTGTAATCAATGAAAATTTTCGTAATCAATCTAACCCGCCGCCGCGATCGTTTAAATCAGATATCGCAAGACTTGCAGAACCATGGACTTTCTTTTGAAAGAGTTGATGCCATCGATGCAAAGTCCGACCCCTTGATCAAAAAATTTCGCCGGCCCTTTTTGAAATTGCTGTTAGGCAAACGGAGTCATGGAGATGGCCCACTTGCAAACTATCTTAGCTTTCGCAAAATTTGGCAGAAAATGGTTCATGAGAATATCCACCAGGCTCTCATTCTCGAAGATGACACAAAAATCGTAAATTGGGATGATCGCTTTCTTGATCTAGACATCACGCAGCATGGGCTAGATATTTTACGTCTTGGTGCCGTGAATAACTCCAGTACACCAGAAAAACTAGTCAGCACTCAACCAGCCAAAACTATTCTGGGGCGAGAACTTTTCACCGGGCAAGTTTGGGGAAATTGCGCCACGATTGTAACGCTGACAGCCGCGAAAAAATTTCTACATCATAAAAAATATTGGTTTCCATCTGATGATTACATGCGCTTTGAAAAATGCTTTGGCATCAATCATGTCATTATCAGCCCTCTGCTATGGTCAACAACAGGAAGTGCTTCAGATGTGGAGTTGGTCAAGAAAAAACATAACCTCGCCCAAGTGCTCTCCCTCAAAGTAATAAAGCCATTGCGCAAATGGCTATTTTTCCCAGTAATTCACACTTACTTACGTTTCAAAACCTCACAACGCTAAACATCTCGAATTTTCAACAACGCAGCGCGCACAACGCGTAAAATTGGCAACATGGTTATGCGCCATAAAAACCTGCCTTGCCGCTTGGCTATATTTGAATCACCAATCGTCGAAATCACACTATGCTGTTCATGCAATCCAACTGGGAATGGAATAACTGCCACACATTTCAAACCTAGCAGGGCCCGCGCTAGAATCCACTTGTCATTGGTGAAAATTATGCGTTTATATTTTAACAATTTTTTAGCCCCCGAAGCCCGCAACCCATAAGCCGTTGCTAATGTGTTGGCACCTGAATAGGCCATGAGTTTGAACTTCTTATCTGGTGAGGTGGCCTTAAATATCTTTGGCTGCCTCAACGAAAAAAAATGCACCAAATCAAATGCCGATGTCGTTTCTTCGAACACTTCCAAGTTGCTTGCGAATGAAGCCTTAAGCTCTGCATCGTCTTCAAATATAACAGCCCATTGTTGACCGCGCTCAAGCATCATTTTCCAAACCATGCGGTGGCTTAAATTGCACCCAAGCTCTCCATCAGTTGGAGGGCGCCCCATGAACAGAAAATACCAAAACTTGGAATAACTTGCTCTCTTTTGCTGTGTTGAAAGCTCCCGCCCCACAACAGCCTCCACCCGCTCATAGGTCAAACCCTGAGCATCAAGTTGCTGCGCCATGCTGGCCATGCGCTCCACATCCTTGGCCATATTGATCACATAGATAGGAGGTTGGTTTTTCATCATCAGGCATCAGCGGTTGGGGCACAACAAGGTCAAGTAAAGGTCAGGGATAATGGCATCAGAGGCCGCGCAATCTCAAGATCATAATTTTTATAAAATTAAGCCAAGGTAAAACTAAAACCCGCCAAAATCTCTTGCCTAACATATTCGATTTTGATTGCTTGCTGGATTCCTGGCCAACTCTAAAAACACTAGAGTTTGAACTCAAGCGTTCATCAAGTGCTATTGGAAATGGAGATATTGCGCAGCACTTCAATCCGCTCATGGCACTCATCCAGCACCACCGATCTGAAAGAACACGCACTTTAGGTATGCTCAAAAGCTTTCGAGCACCTCCCATTCGCAAAAGATAAGCTGCTGACGAAGCATGAAGGTTTTTGAAAGTCCAAATTTCAAAAAGCCCGCTTGGCACAGCACGCAACTCGCGCTCAGGTTGGCGAAAACTGAATAACTGCACCATATCAAAATCGCGGGTCGTGGATTCAATTTCGGTCAACTGTTCTGCAAACTGCGGCATGAGCTCAATATCATCTTCAAATATCATCGCGACCGAAACAGATTCTGCGACCATTTTTTTATATACTTCACGATGGCTGAGGCTCACGCCAATCTCACCATTGGACGCAGACCTACCGTGAAATAGGCGATACCAAAAATCTGAATAAAGTTGTTTCTTGTCGGCCAAACTAAGTGCGCGGCCATCAACTGCCTCAACCCGCTCAAAATCCAAGCCGAATGAACTCAACTGCGTGGACATACTCCGCATGCGCTCCACATCCTTGGCCATATTGATTACATAGATAGGAGTTTGGTTTATCATGCTTAATTCTTCAAGCGATAACCGGTGCGAAATATCCAAGACACCGCGACAAGGCAAATACCAAGAAATAACGCCGTCATGCCAAGGCTTACGGCAAGGCTCACATCGGCCACTTCATAGAAGCTCCAACGGAAACCACTGATCAAATAGACAACTGGATTAAACAGCGAAACCTTCTGCCAAAATTCTGGCAACACACTGATCGAATAAAAGCTGCCACCCAGAAATGTGAGAGGCGTGATGATGAGCAGCGGAATAATTTGTAGTTTTTCAAAACCATCCGCCCACAGTCCAATGATGAACCCGAACAGCGAAAATGTGAGCGCGGTGAGCAACAAAAACAATGCTGCCCAAAATGGATGAGCAACTGTAACCGGCACAAACAACGCGCTGGTAGCCAGAATAACCATGCCAATCAAAATTGATTTAACTGCCGCAGCCCCCACAAAACCCAACACCATTTCTAGCGCTGATATTGGCGCCGATAGATATTCATAAATCGTGCCTGAAAAACGTGGAAAATAGATTCCGAACGACGCATTAGAAATGCTCTGCGTGAGAATTGAAAGCATGATAAGGCCTGGCACAATAAATGCGCCATAAGCAACGCCTTCAATCTCGGTAATGCGCCCACCAATGGCTGCACCGAACACGATAAAATAAAGCACTGTAGAAATAACCGGCGAGATGAGGCTTTGAAACAACGTACGGAAAAACCGCTTCATTTCATAAGTGAAGATTGCAACTATAGCACGCCAGTTCATTGCTTCACCAATCCCATGAAAATATCTTCGAGCGAATTTTGCTCCGTGTGCAGATCACTATAGCTGATCTTCGCTGCTTCAATATCTTTCAACAGACCTGAAATATCTGGCTTCCCGTCGCGCGCATCAAACGCATAGGATAACTCAATGCCACCTTTGCTGAGCGCCAAATTATACTTGGCTAATTTCTTCGGCACAGACAAAAGCGGCTTATCCAAAACCAGCGACAGTTTCTTCTGCCCCATCTTCTTCATCAAAGCATTTTTATCTTCAACTAAAATCATCTGACCATTATTGATCACACCCACACGATCAGCCATTTCTTCGGCTTCTTCGATGTAATGTGTGGTGAGAATGATGGTGACACCAGTTTCACGAAGCTGCCGCACAATGTTCCACATGTCCTTACGCAGTTCCACATCAACACCTGCTGTGGGCTCATCTAAAAATAAAATCTGCGGCTCATGGGCCAAAGCCTTGGCAATCAAAACCCGCCGCTTCATGCCACCCGAAAGCGTCATGATTTTTGCGTCTTTCTTGTCCCACAATGAAAGCTGTTTTAGAATTTTTTCAATATGCTGCGGGCTATCGCCACGGCCAAACAGTTTACGGCTAAACGTCACCGTGTCCCATACCGATTCAAAAATGCTCAAATGAAGTTCTTGCGGAACGAGGCCAATCATTTTCCGCGTGGCGCGAAACTCCGTCACATTGTCATGGCCATCAACCAGCACACTGCCAGATGTTTTATTCACAATGCCGCAAATTGTGGAAATCAGCGTGGTCTTGCCAGCGCCATTAGGCCCCAGCAAAGCAAAAATCTCCCCACGCCTAATTTCAAGGGTGATGTCTTTAAGCGCATGGAGGCCAGACTTGTAAGATTTCGAGAGATTGGTGATTTGGATGATAGGGGTCATAAGTCGCATTTAGCAGTTAAGGGAAATTAGACCAACCATATTTAGTTTGCCTGCGGGCCATTTTCAACCAGCACAAACTCCGGTAACAGAAGTGGTGACCTAATTTCACGTTGATTGGCAAGCCAGTGGCGTGGGGCAATCACTCTTTTTTTCGGATCAGCATTGAGCCAAGCTCCCCACCACGAAAACGTCGAATTGGCAATGATGTGGTGTTTGCAAGAGGCCATCAACCGCAAATCTTCGTGCGGGGCGGCCTCACCATTAATGTCCACAAACACTGTTTCGCCAGGAAATTTCAAATGTGTTCGGGCCCACGATAGATCATCTGAAAAAACATAGAATGTTGGCTTCTGCCCAAGCAGTTTCGCCATTTTCTCGGCAGCCAGATTGTAATACTCAGCTCCACAAGAACCAAAAACCTTTGCGAATTTCAAATTGCTAAAATAATCGCCACGCCGCACATGAATACTAACCGAATTACTACTTCGCATTTTAGAGATCATCGCTTCAGCTTCAGCATTTGGGGCAGTGACCAGCCGAAGGTCATTTCTTAAATTATCCGAATCCTGCAAGAAAAAATGCGGCCACTGCCAATAGCCATAGAAATAGGATTCTGGTTTGATCCGCTGCGCGAGTGCCTCAA
>JAYUPT010000203.1:0-7912 GCA_043759965.1 Aestuariivirga sp.
CGGTGCGGGCTTTCAAAGGCGATCAGAGTGGAGGGAATTTTTTTGAAGCTCAACAGCAGATCAATGCGGGCTTTGGATTTTTGTGGCAGGAAGCCGATGAAGGTGAAACAATCGGTGGGCAGGCCGGAAAGTGCGAGTGCTGTGAGGGTTGCTGATGCGCCGGGAATGCCGGTGACACTGAGCCCTTCGGCAATGCAAGATTGCACAAGCCGATAGCCCGGATCAGACACCAGCGGCACACCTGCATCGCTGACCAATGCAAATGATTTGCCATCTTGTAAGGCTGCTATAATTGCTGGCCTTACTTTTTCGGCATTATGCTCGTGGTAGGGTTTCATGGTGTTGCGAATGCCATAACGCTCTAACAACCTTGATGTGATGCGCGTGTCTTCACACAATATATAATCAGCAGCAGCCAAAACATTCAAAGCGCGGATGGTGATGTCGCCCAGATTGCCAATGGGGGTTGCCACCACATGAAGGCCAGCATCAATGCTTTGCGCCTCAAAGCGATTGGGGCCAATGTGATAGCTGCGCTCAGTCATTCAATTCACGGATAATGGCGTTGAGAATGGGCCGCCCACGCGGTGTGGCCATGAGGCGTGAACCTTGGCGGGTCACCATACCGAGACTTTCTAGAGCCTCGATTTTAGATATATCAATTGCAGTGCCTGATAATTCTGCATGACGTGTGAGATCAATGCCTTCTTTAATGCGTAAGCCCATCAAAAGATATTCAGGGGCTTGGTCGGCTGGTGTCAAGATGCCCTCATCAATGAGGCTGTGGCCCTTTTCTTGAACCATGTTGCGCCATGTTTCAGGGTGTTTTTCACTGACCAAGGCTAAACGATTTTTCCCCGCACTCAAACGGCTGTGGGCGCCGGGACCTGCGCCAGCATATTCGCCATAACGCCAGTAAGTGAGATTGTGTTTGCTCTCATGGCCAGCACTGGCGTGATTGGAAATTTCATATGCGCCAAGCCCATGTTTGGATGTGAGCTCTTGGGTAATTTCATAAAGGGTGGCTGCTTCATCATCATCAGGAATTGTGAGTTTTCCGGCATCAAACAAATCTTGATAGCGCGTTTCAGGTTCAATGGTGAGTTGATAGAGCGACATGTGGCCTTGTTGTTCGCCCAATGCGCGTGTCAGTTCTTCACGCCATTGCGCTTGGCTTTGGCCCGGCCTTGCATAAATTAAATCAAAGCTCACGCGTGGGAAAATTTTTGCCGCTAAGCGAAAAGCGGCAAGCGCTTCATCAGGCGTGTGCTGGCGGCCAAGCGCTTTAAGATCAGCCTCATCAAGCGATTGCACGCCAACTGAAACCCGGTTTACGCCAGCTGTGCGGTAGCCTCTGAAATTTTCGGCCTCCACACTGGTGGGATTGGCTTCGAGTGTAATCTCTGCATCAGAAGCCACTGGCCAAAGCTGCCCGATGTTTTCTAAAACATGAGCCACAGCCTCTGGCGGCATGAGCGAAGGTGTGCCACCACCAAAGAAAATGCTGGTGACTTTTTTACCAACTGATTTTGTTTGCAGCCATGTGAGTTCCTGCACCAGTGCGCGAGCATAGCTCATATGGTCAACAGTTTCGTGGCGCACATGGCTGTTGAAATCGCAATAGGGGCATTTGGCCTTGCAGAACGGCCAATGCACATAAATGCCAAAATCAGAACTAGAAGAGGTCACTGAGTAGTTTCTCCAGCGCTTTGGCGCGGTGTGAAATTTTGTTTTTGGCGTCGTGGTGCATTTCAGCGAAAGTTTTGTCCTGACCGTCGGGAACGAAAACAGGATCATAACCATGGCCTAGTTGCCCACGTGGGGGCCAGACCAATGTGCCCGGGGCCACACCTTCATAATAGCGCTCCACACCATCAGGCCACATCACACAGAGCGTGCATTTGAATTGGCCTTTGCGTTGTGCGGGGGTCGCAGCTCCTGCGGCTTGCAGTTTTTCTTCAACCAGCCGCATGGCCATGGACCAATCGCGCGTTGGGCCGGCCCAATCAGCGGTATAAACCCCGGGGTCGCCATTTAACGCATCCACACAAAGCCCCGAATCGTCCGAGATGGAAATCAGGCCCGAATGGGTCATGGCAAACAGCGCCTTGATATGGGCATTGCCCCTAAAATTATCTTCGGTCTCTTCAGGCTCAGCTAGCCCCAATCCGCCAGCCGAAAATGTGGTCACGCCATGGGGCTTCAACAATTCAGCAAACTCTTCAAGCTTGCCTTTATTGTGGGTGGCGACGACAATTTTTTCGTTATTCAGTTTACGGATCACTTCAAAGCCGCTTTCTGCATTTCAACCAAAGTTTTAATGCCGCCATTGGCAAGCGCCAAAAGCTTGAGCAACATCTCTTGCGAAAATGGTTCGCCTTCGGCCGTACCTTGCACTTCAATGATGCCGCCTGAACCCGTCATCACAAAATTTGCATCAGTGCCTGCTGTTGAATCTTCGGCATAATCCAAATCCAGCATCGCCTCATCACCATGGATGCCACAGGAAATTGCGGCCACATGATCTTTAAGCGGCGAGGCTTTGAGCATGTCGCGCGCCATCATCCACGAGATACAATCTTGCAAAGCGATATAGCTTCCAGTGATGGCTGCGGTTCTTGTGCCACCATCAGCCTGAATTACATCGCAATCTAAGCTAATCTGGCGTTCACCCAATGCGCGTAGATCGACCACAGCGCGAAGTGAGCGCCCAATGAGTCGCTGGATTTCTTGAGTGCGGCCAGATTGTTTGCCAGAGGCTGCTTCGCGCTTCATGCGGTCTCCCGTAGCTCTCGGCAGCATGCCATATTCAGCCGTAACCCAGCCCTTGCCACCGCCCTTTAACCAAGGTGGCACACGCTCTTCCAAACTGGCGGTGCACAGCACATGGGTGTTGCCGAATTTTACCAGGCAGGAGCCTTCGGCATGGATTGAAACGCCGCGCTCAAAGCTTACGGCGCGAAGTTCATCATTTTTACGGCCAGATGGGCGCATGGTAATATCCTTAGAGTTCTGAAAACACGTTCCTTACAGTGGCAATTGACCTTCGCCAACTTGATTTCTACATTGAGGTTATGAGCATCATTCCTCCAAAATCCTTTATTGACGAAAAATTGTCTGGCGTTGCTGGCTTAGACCAGCGTTCTCGCGAGATTTTCAGGCGACTTGTCGATACTTATTTGGAAACGGGTGAACCTGTGGGTTCGCGTTCTATCTCTAAATCCCTGCCCTCAGGCTTGTCTCCGGCTTCTATTCGCAATGTGATGATGGATTTGGAAGACTCTGGGCTGATTTATTCGCCGCATACATCAGCAGGGCGGATGCCAACCGAAGTGGGGCTTCGTTTTTTTGTCGATTCACTTTTGGAAATTGGCTCGGTTACGGAAAGTGAGCGCAGCATTATTGATGCCCAGATTAAAACGGGAAGCAGGCCACGGCGCTTTGAAGATGTGTTAGGCGAAGCATCAATGATGCTTTCTGGATTATCTCAATGTGCGGGCGTTGTGATGTCGCCAAAAATGTCAATCAGGCTCAAGCATATTGAATTCGTAAATTTATCGCCGGGCCGTGCTTTGGTGATTTTGGTGGGCGAGGATGGATCGGTTGAAAACCGGGTGATTGATGTGCCTGCAGGCTTGCCAGCTTCCATATTCATGCGCGCCACCAATTATCTTTCTGCAGCAGCCCAAGGGCGCACAATTGATGAAGTGCAGAAAATTATTTCGCACGAAGTTAAGAAACTGCACAGTGAGCTCGATGAAGTTTCAGCACGCTTGGTTGAAACTGGCCTTGCCGTGTGGGCGGGTGGCGTTGAGTTTGATGCGCGCTCATTGATTGTGAAGGGCCAGGCCAATTTGCTGGAGAACACCACGGCGACCGCTGATCTGGACCGTATGCGTAAACTGTTTGAAGACATTGAAAATAAGCGTGAACTTGTCGATTTGCTGGGCTTGGCCGAGCGGGCTGAGGGGGTTCGCATATTTATTGGTTCAGAAAATAAGTTATTCTCGATGTCAGGCTCGTCGCTCATTGCGGCTCCATTTCGCAATGATGAAGACAAGATTGTAGGCGTTCTGGGCATTATTGGCCCCACACGGCTCAATTATGCGCGGATTATTCCGATGGTGGATTATACTGCAAAAATGATGGCCAAGATTATTTCCTAAGCTTTGTATTGCTTGTGTAGCGCCATGATAATCTGTGCAATGAGGTCATAAGGTATGTCTTCATTATTTGGGAATTTTAGATTTCCTTTTGGCCCGCGATATTTTTTAAGTTGCCTAATCAACCCTGCGTCTTCATTGAGCGGTGGGTAAATTCCGATATGATTTTTAAATGCCGCATAGTAGAAAAAAATCTTTCCATCTCTGAAGGCGGGCATTTGGTAGCTTATGGTTTCAGTAGCATGAGGTATAAGCTGAGCAGCCATCTGCCTGATTTTCGTAAGAATTGAGCCAGCAGGTTCGGGTGCCTTTGCAATGTAATCATCAATGTGCGCTTTGATGTCAGTCATCGGTTTTCATAACACCTTTTGGGCGTTTGATTAAGCCTTGATTTTTGCAGCGTTTGCCCCGATATGCGGGGTTCAAACCGCAGTGAAACGGATATTCAATGACTGATGAACAGAACAAAGCTGAAGCAGGCGCCGACGGGATTTTGGCAGCCGATGCTTTGAACGAAGCCCTTAAAGCTGAAACTGACCCAAAAGAGGCTGAGATTGCGGCCCTTAAAGATGAAGTGGCTGCTTCAAAAGACCGCCTTTTGCGCCTTGCTGCCGAAATGGAAAATTTGCGTAAACGCACTGAGCGCGAAAAGGCTGAAGCCACACTTTATGCGGCCACGAATTTTGCGCGTGATTTGCTCACGGTGGCAGATAATCTGGGCCGTGCCTTGGAAGCCTTACCTGAAAATGAGCGCGAAAGTGCAGGCGAGATCGAAAAAAATCTCATTTTCGGAGTGGAAGTTACCGCCAAAGAATTGCTGCAAGTATTTAACCGCCACGGCATTAAAAAAATTGAAACTGTGGGCCAGAAATTTGACCCCAATTTTCATCAAGCAATTTATGAAGTTCCAACATCCGAAAAGCCGCCCGGCATTGTGATGCAAGAAATGCAATCTGGTTATGCCGTGGGTGAACGCTGCTTGCGCCCGGCCATGGTGGGTGTTTCTAAGGCAGAGTAGCTCTTCGCTTGACCATTGCGGCGCACAATGCCAAACAGCGCGGCACATGACAGACACATCACAAATCCGCAATTTCTCCATTATCGCTCATATTGATCATGGCAAATCCACTTTGGCGGATCGTTTGATCCAGCTTTGTGGAGCCGTTACTGACCGCGAAATGGTGGACCAAATTCTCGACTCGATGGATATTGAGCGCGAACGCGGCATCACCATCAAAGCCAACACCGTGCGCCTTGATTATAAAGCCAAGGATGGCAAGGATTATGTGCTCAATCTGATTGACACACCTGGCCATGTGGATTTTGCCTATGAAGTGTCGCGCTCGCTGGCGGCCTGCGAAGGCTCGCTTTTGGTGGTCGATGCTTCACAGGGTGTGGAAGCGCAAACACTGGCCAATGTGTATCAGGCCATCAACAACAACCATGAAATTATCCCCGTGCTCAACAAGGTGGATTTGCCCGCAGCAGAGCCTGAACGCATTCGCCAACAGATCGAAGATGTGATCGGTATTGACGCTTCAGAAGCGGTGATGATTTCGGCCAAAACCGGTCTTGGTGTTCCTGATGTTCTCGAAGCAATCGTTAAACGTCTCCCCGCCCCCAAGGGCAACCGTGATGCGCCGTTGAAAGCCCTGCTGGTTGATAGCTGGTATGACCCATATCTTGGCGTTGTGGTTTTGGTGCGCATTATTGATGGCGTACTGAAAAAAGGTATGCGCGTGCGCATGATGGGCACGGGTGGGCTTTATCCCGTGGAGCGCGTTGGCGTGTCTCGGCCCAAAAAAGTTGTGGTTGATGAATTAGGGCCGGGTGAAATTGGGTTCTTTACGGGTGCCATTAAAGAAGTGGCCGATACGCGTGTTGGCGATACGGTGACCGAAGATAAGAACCCAGCGGCCAAAGCTTTGCCAGACTTTAAAGAAGCGCAAAGCGTGGTGTTTGCGGGCTTCTTCCCAGTGGACGCTTCCGAGTTTGAAGATTTGCGCGATGCCATGGGCAAGTTGCGTTTGAATGATGCGAGCTTCTCTTATGAAATGGAAACCTCTGCCGCCTTGGGCTTCGGCTTCCGCTGCGGCTTCTTGGGGCTGCTGCATCTTGAAATTGTGCGTGAGCGTATTGAACGTGAGTTTAATGTTGAAATCATCACCACCGCTCCATCAGTGATTTATAAGATTGATCTGCGTGATGGCACCCATGTTGATATGCATAACCCCGCTGACATGCCAGATGTATCCACCATTGTGGCCATGAAAGAGCCGTGGATTGAAGCGACTATTTTGGTACCCGATGAGTATTTAGGCTCGGTTCTGAAATTATGTGAAGATCGTCGTGGTCGGCAGAAGCAACTCACTTATGCAGGGTCGCGTGCCATGGTGGTTTATGAATTGCCGCTCAATGAAGTGGTGTTTGATTTTTACGATCGCTTGAAATCAGTGTCAAAGGGCTATGCCTCATTCGATTATAAGATGACGGATTATATTACAGCTGATCTCGTAAAACTTTCCATTCTTGTGAATGAAGAAGCTGTTGATGCATTGTCGATGGTGGTTCATAGAACTCGTGCCGAACAGCGCGGACGTGTGATGTGCGAAAAGTTGAAAGACTTGATCCCGCGCCACATGTTCAAGATTCCTATTCAGGCTTCCATTGGTGGCAAAGTGGTGGCGCGTGAAACATTATCTGCCATGCGCAAAGACGTGACTGCTAAATGTTATGGTGGTGATATTTCTCGTAAGCGCAAACTTCTCGACAAGCAGAAGGAAGGCAAAAAGAAAATGCGCCAATTCGGCAAGGTGGAAATTCCACAGGAAGCGTTTATTGCGGCGCTGAAGATGGATGAGAATTAAGCAAGGGACCTCATGATCCTTCTCTGCATCGACACGTCTCTCGCGGCCTGTTCGGCCTGTGTATATGATTCTACAAAAAATAAAATCCTCGCTGAAGAACGCGAGCTGATGGAGCGCGGCCATGCTGAAGCGCTGCCGCCCATGGTGGCGCGGGTGATGGTTGCTTCTGGAATTCAATATGGCAATTTAAGTCGCATTGCTGTCACCACTGGTCCCGGAACTTTTACAGGTATTCGCATTGGCCTTAGTTTTGCCCGCGCGCTCGGTCTTAGTTTAAATATAGAAGTAGTCGGCATTGATACGCCCACTGCGCTGCGCTTTGCCAATGTTAATGATGGTTTGCCACAGGCTTCAGGCTTTGCTGAATTTGCTGCGGCGCTGCCTGAGCCTGACGCTATGCCTGACCCCAACTATCTGCGCGATGCTGATGCAAAGCCGCAAATTTCGCGGCTACGAAATTTGCCCGATTTACAAATTCTATTAGTGGATCAATCTGCGATTTCTACGCTTGCTCAGCTTCATGCCATAAGTTTTTCGGAGGCGTGGGACGCTCCAGCTTTGACCAGTTTGCTCGCAAGCCCCAGTGTTGGTGCATTTCTGGCAACAAGTGCTGAAGGGCCTGTGGGTTTGTTGATTTACCGCGTGGTGGCTGATGAAGCAGAGGTTCTCACAATCGGTGTGGACCCTAATTTGCGCAGGCGCGGTGCGGGCAAGAGCTTGCTTGAAGCTCTGCTCAACTTAAAAATTCCAAATGTGTTTTTGGAGGTGGCGAGCAGCAATCTTGATGCCATTAAGCTTTACACTGATGTGGGCTTCAAACAGGTGGGCCTCCGCAAAGCTTATTATGCCTCAACAGGCGATGATGCGTTGATATTGAAATGG
>JAYUPT010000204.1:0-3073 GCA_043759965.1 Aestuariivirga sp.
GAAATGGCAATCAAATCGCGCCAGAGATAAATGATGATAGCCAACACAGCGACAGCACCTGCCCACACGATTTTCACATCATGGCTGGACACTGTGAGAATATCGCCAAACAAAATATCAAGGTGACCGCTCACCGCTCCGGTGACCAGGCCCACTGTGATAAGGCCGAGTGCCAAAGCCGTGTGCGATAATATGCCGAGCAAAGTATCAACGGCGATTTGGCGCTGGCGCTTTAACGCTAGCAACAAGAGCGCGAGTAGAACAGCCGATGCCACCGCGCCTAAAGTTATGTTGATGTTAAACAGCAGACCAAAGCCCACGCCGAGCAAGCCAGCATGAGCGAGTGTTTCCCCAAAATAAGCCATGCGCCGCCACACGATGAAGCAACCGATGGGACCAGCGATGAGCGCAATGCCAAGACCTGCTAGAAGTGCGCGGATGAAGAAGGGTTCGGATAAAATTTGGAACATTTTTTCTAACCTGTCATCCCGACGAAAGTCGGGACCCAGTAATGCACATTCGGTGCTTGCGGAAAGTCTGGGTCCCGACTTTCGTCGGGATGACAATTATTGTTTAAGCTCTTAATGGCCATGCCCATGACCTTTGTGAACATGACCTTTGTGAACATGACTTTCGTGATCATGGTCGTGATGATGCGTGTAAGCGGCAATCATGCGCACAGCAGTTGGGCCGAAAAGTTTTAGGAATTCAGGGTCCTTCTGCACAGTTGCAGGTTTACCTTCACAGCATATGTGGCTGTTCAGGCAAATCACGCGGTCGCTCTCGGCCATCACCATGTGTAAATCATGGCTCACCATGAGAATGCCGCAACCGCGACTTTTACGAATTTTTGAAATGAGTTCGTAGAGTTTTATCTCGCCATCGAAATCGACAGCTTGCACAGGCTCATCCAGCACCAGCAATTCAGGCTGGCGCAGCAAGGCGCGGGCCAGCAATGCGCGTTGCAATTCACCGCCGGAAAGATCCGCCACGCGGGCATTGATGAGATGTTCAATGCCAGTTTCTGCCAGAGCCTGTTGCAGTTCCGCCTCGGTTGCCTTGCGCGTGAGCGTAAGCAGCCTTCGCACTGAAAGCGGCACATTGCTGGTGACTGGAAAGCGCTGCGGCACATAACCTACACGCAGATTTTCGCGGCGCTTAATGGAGCCATTGCTTTGCGGTACAAGGCCCAACATGGTTTTTACCAAGGTGGATTTGCCAGCTCCATTGGGGCCGATGATGGTTACAATTTCACGCTCACGCACTGTCATGTTCACTGCATCAAGAATTTTGCGATTGCCAATGGTCAGCCCAAGATTATGCGTGGTGATGAGCGGTTCAATCAATTTAAACATTGGCGCAAGCTTTGCATGTGCCAGACAATTCAATCACCGTGCGGTTGATTTTAAAGCCTTTGGCGTTGGCGGTATTTTGTAAATTTTCAGTTGCCGCTGGCTGCATAATTTCATCAACCACCCCACATGAATCGCAAATCAGTAATGCAGGCGTCGCATTCTCATGGGCGCAAGCACAGGCTACGAATGCATTGCGGCTTTCAATTTTGTGAACCAGATTATGTTCCAGCAAAAAATCAAGCGCGCGGTAAACTGTGATGGGCGCAGGCCGTGGGCCACGCTGGGCCATGCGCTCAATAATTTCATAGGCCCCAACAGCCAAATGACTTTCAGCAACACTTTCCAAAATATCCTTGCGTTGCTCGGTCAGGCGCGTACCTTTCGCTGCACAGGTTTGCTCTGCCCGCGCAATCAGTTGGGTTGTGCATTTGGTGTGGTTGTGGTGCGGCTTAAGCATGAGCGTTATATTATAACATAGTCAGAAATTTGCAATGGGAGATGTGAAATGATTGGAACCGCGAAAGCCACCGTGTTTATCGACAATGAAAAAGTGATTGTAACTGAATATCGCTTTGCCCCCGGCCAAAACACTGGCTGGCATCGGCATGGCCATGATTATGTGGTGGTGCCGCTGATGGATGGCAAAGTGAAGTTAGAAACTGAACAAGGCTCAAGCATTGCCGAAATGAAAAAAGGTGTGCCTTACTTTCGCAGCGAAGGGGTTGAGCATGATGTGATCAATGCGGGTGACAGTGAGTATGCGTTTATTGAAATTGAACTAAAATAATTTTCAAGGTGGCGGATATGATGAAAAACATAGTACTTGGACTTTCGATGATTATGGGCGCAGGTGGCTTTGCATTGGCAGACGATGGAGACGACCTTTCGGTATCATTTGATACACCATCACATAACATGTGCTGCACCTATATCCCGACTGGCGGCACTGGTGTTTATACACCACCCGACGGCTTAGCAGAGCTTTCATGCCACCGCGTTGAACCAAAATATTGGATCGTGTCTTTCAGCGAAAGTGGCCGATTGAAGGTTTACAAGAATCCGGGTGAAGTGCCGGGCTGTGGTCATTCTGATGTGTTGGCCTATGGCGACTCCCGTCATGACGGACCGTTCACCTGCACGTCAAGAACCAGTGGGTTAACATGCAAAACCAATGGCAAGGGTTTCAGCCTTTCAAAGAAGGGTTTGCAAAAAATAAATTAAGCCGCGTGTTGGGCATGCAGGAATTGGATTTTAAGTTAGAATGTTTATCATCTCCCTCAATGCCGGATCATCATCGCTTAAATTTGCGGTGGTTGATGCCGATAGTTTAGAAGTTGTGGCGCGCGGCCAAATGGCTGGCATTGGCACACAACCTAGATTGATCATCAATAATGAGATTTTTAAAAACTATGCCCAAGATACCACCTTTCGCGAAGCCCAAGCTATGTTGTGGGAATGGCTGGATGACAGTGGCTATACCGCCAACCGCTTGCTGGGCATCGGCCACCGCATTGTGCATGGCGGCACCACATTTATTGCGCCCACAATTGTAACCGATAGAGTACAAGACGAACTCGATGCGTTGCGCACCCTTGCTCCATTGCATTTGCCATTTGGATTGGGAGCGATGAAAGTAACGCGGCGCTTGCGGCCACATTTGCCCAGCGTTGCTTGCTTCGATACGGCGTTCCACGCAACCCAACCTGATGTGGCAACAC
>JAYUPT010000205.1:0-7896 GCA_043759965.1 Aestuariivirga sp.
TTGGTCAAAATTTGAACCTGCGAAGCGGATAGAGCTTGAAACACAGGCGAAAGAACTGCACGGATTGCTTTTCAACCCTGAAGTCGACCGTCCACTCAAGACACTTGATTTGCCTTTGGGAGGAGGAAAATCGCCTCTAGACGCACTTGAAATGTTGATGAATCTTATCAGCATCGCAACAGCTGGATCCGAACTCAAAAACAATATCGAGAGTTTTGTGGAGGACGACACTGGAGACGCAACGCTCAATGTTTTGAAGCAAACTTTTCGGGTAGTATCAAGAATCACCGGCAATCATGGTGGTAGTTTAGGTCTGCACCCCGCAGTCTATTTTTACTCTGAAAGAGGGAGGCATATGCCTGATCTCTTGCTTGGTACTTTAATGTTTTTCAAGAAGAAAATGAACAACAATGATGATTTGATTTTCAAGAAATTCACTGATACCCGTGAAAAACTGGAGATAGTTCTAATCGAGAACAAGAACTTAATAACACAAGCACTCCATACTGCACGAAGCCAGCACCGAACAGAAAGATTTGCCACATTCTTAGGTGAACTGGTTGATACCATCACCTCAGGAAAAACCATTTCAGAAACTGATATCGTCAAGTCGATTGTACCAAAGTCCGTATCAAAGTTATTGGCAGTAGATCAGGAAAGTACGCAGTCCAAGAAATTTTCTCCCGATGCGAAATCAACAATATTTATCAGACAAGCTCTAGAAGGTTCCATGAAGTGCAAGATTTGTGGTGGATATCTCGACGTATCAAAATCCGCCTCTTATGATCACATCCAACGAGTCAGAGACGGTGGAAGTGGGCAATCTTCAAACGGGCAACTTACACACCCGTATTGTAATACGGCGATTAAGTCATAGAGGCCACTCACCTTCCCCGCTCAATCTCCACACCCACACTTCGTGCATTCGAGATAATATCCGGCTTCTCAATGCGCACCCGTGCCGCCAACACGCGTTTGTCGCGTAGGCAAGCCTCAGCAAACTTCTCCGCCAAAGTCTCCACCAAATTCACATGTCCCGCCGCTACAATCGCTTCGATTTTTTTGACCACGATTTCATAAGACACCACATGGTCAATCTCGTCGCTCATCGGGCCCGCAGTTTCCTGCACCGACAAATCCACATTCACCACAATGCGCTGCGGCTTCACTTTCTCGTGGTCGTAAATACCGATCAAAGCCATTAAATCCAAATCGCGCACAAACACGTGGCGCACTCTTGCTCCGGCACTGGCGACATGGTGGGATATTTTGCTCATTCATTCACCTCAACAACATCAGCCGTTTGCCACACCAGATGCTGCCCACCATCAAGCGCAATCATCTGCCCCGTAAGAGCAGGTTGTGACATAATAAATTTTGCGGCTTGCGATATTTCCGTGGGCGATGTGCCAATGCCCAGCAACGTCAAACTCTCCTGCTTGGCAAATTCCGCTGCATCCATGCGCGCCGATGGCAAGGCTGGTCCCGGTCCAATGGCATTCACGCGAATGTTTGGAGCAAGCGCCTGGGCCAAAGTGCGTGTGGCCGTCCACAGGCCGGATTTCGACATGGTGTAAGAAAAGAACCGTGGGTTCAGCTTCCACACGCGTTGATCAATAATGTTGATGATGCAGCCTTTGACGCCCTTCGGCAATTGCTTGGCGAACTCTTGCGCCAACATCACAGGCGCTCGTAAGTTTATATTCTGGTGGCGCTCCCAAGAGGTGAGCGTAATATCGCCAACACCATCAATCTCAAAAATCGAAGCATTGTTGATCAGCGCCGTGAGCGGACCAATGCCAGCAACAGATTGTGCGATCAGTCGCGCCGCAATATCTGCATCCGCCAAATCGCCCTGCACCACACAAGCTTTGCGACCCTTAGCGCGGATGAGCATCGCAACCTCAGTCGCTTCCGATAGCGAGTGATTGCAGTGCACCGCCACATCCCAGCCGTCATCGGCCAAGTCCAACGCCATCTGGCGGCCAATGCGCTTTGCAGCGCCGGTGATGAGTACGGATTTCATTTCATTCGTTCAATTTCAATTCCAAATATTCAGTCATCCCGACAAAAGTCGGGACCCTGAAGTTGCGGCAGCAGACTAACATTATTAACACCGAACGCGGAGGTCTGGGTCCCGACTTTCGTCGGGATGACTGTTAAAATGAAAACCCACTACTCCTAACTCCTATTCCTGCGGCATCATAATAACATAATGCTTCTTCACTTTGCGAACAGTTTGCCAAGTGCCTTTAAAACCTGATGGAATGATGAACGCATCGCCGCGCTTCAAGCGCCACTTTTTGCCATCCTCCGCCCGCGTCAAAACCGCCTCGCCTTGAATGAAGTGACAGAACTCCCATTCTAAATACTCCACCATCACCGTGCCTGGAGTCGATTCCCAAATGCCACAATGCAAACGGCCATCTTCGCCGCTGAAATGGTTCCATGTATTTGTTTTATAGGAACCCTTGAGCAGCTTCGATTTATCAGGTTTGCCCGCAGATTTTTTCGGCGCACCCTTGCCTGTGGTTTTCATCACAATGATGTCGGTGTCATTTTCCATTTTCAATCCTCAATAATAGTTCTTCGCGGGATGGCTTGAAATCTGAAGCAACCCACCAATCTTCAAGCTGTTGCAACACCTCACCCATGGCCGGGCCTGACTGCACACCAGCAGCCAATAAATCTTTTCCCGTCACTGGAAATTTTGGAATGGGCCAAAGCTTAGGTAAATCCAAAAGCGCCTGCCATTGCAATTTGGCATGTGATCTTGCCCATGCCACATGCACAGCATCCACCCATGTTGCAACACCAAACTGATAAAGCAAAGCTCGTTGCTCTCGTAGGCTAAATTTGGGAGTCAATTCTGGCGCTGCAATTAAATTTGAAATGCGCAAGGCTTCACTATTTGAAAGTCTCAATCGGTCTTTCAATTCATGCGGCTTCTTTGCCAAAACAAAAAGCCGCAACAAAGAATCTTCTGGCAAGCGTTTGATCACGCGCCAATCTTCCGTGTACGGAAGAATGATCTTTAGGACGCCGGAAGCCGCCATCACCTTGAGCGTCTCAACAGCGCGTGGTGCCACTAGCAGCTTCATCATTTCACTGTGAATGCGTTCAGCCGAAATCTTTTTCAAACCCGATTTAAGTTTCACACAAGCAGCCAGACTCGCTTTATCTGGAGCTCCCTTTCCATAGCGCGCGTGAAACCGAAAGAAGCGCAAAATACGCAGATAGTCTTCCTTGATGCGCCCAGAAGCAGCGCCAACAAACCTCACTTTATTTCTCAGAATATCGGCGTAACCATTTGTAAAATCATAGATTTTACCCTGCGCATCACAATACATTGCATTGATTGTAAAGTCGCGGCGAAGCGCATCCACTTGCCAGTCATCGGTGAATTTCACCTGCGCCCGCCTGCCATCGGTCTCCACATCTAAACGCAGAGTTGTCACTTCAAATGGCTGGCCTTTGTTCACAACCGTAACCGTGCCATGGTCGATACCCGTGGCGTGAACGCCGTATCCAGCGGCCTTACAAACACGCATTACATCTTCAGGCAACATGGTAGTTGCCAAATCTACATCGCTGATCGGCACCCCCAACAATGAATTGCGAATAGCGCCTCCGGCTATGCGAATTTCTCCACCGGCCTGCGTGATCACACGCATCACGTCTTGCAATCGTGATTCTTTCAGCCACGCATCAGTGATTATAAAGTCGGTCATGCAAGTTCTTTATCATGCCTGCAGTGGCACCCCAAATATATCTGTCACCATGAGGGAATACATAAAAATGCCGCGTCATGCCTTTCCATTCGCGGGATTGGGTTTGGCGATTTTGCGCATCCATTAAAAATGAAAGTGGCACTTCAAAAATATCATCCACCTCTTGTGGCGCTGCCTGAAGCGAAAATCCTTCACGCACCAAAGCCACCACAGGCGTTACAATATATTGCGTGATTGTAAGGTAGCCATCGAGATAGCCAAGCGGCTGCACAAATTCTGGCGCAAGTCCCGTCTCTTCCATAGTCTCACGCAACGCAGCTTGGACAGCAGTTTCGCCATCATCCGTTCGACCACCCGGAAATGCAATCTGTCCCGCGTGTTTTGATAAATCGGCATGGCGCTGCGTGAGCAAAACCGTGGGTCCATTCTCGCGCAAAACAATCGGCACCAGAACGGCGGCAGGTTTGGTCACTACTCCATCAGGGATCATTCGCGCTCGATCATTCATGTCATCATCAGAACGGTTCCAACCCGAAGGTGGTTCCTTGAACAAATGCAGATCAGCCCGCACTTGAAAATCATCAAAATCAAAACTCATAATTCGTTGGCCCGTTGCATCGGGTAAAACACACCGGAAGACCAAACCCCAAACCACTCACCTTCATTAACGCCCAGCGCCACCAAATCATAAAACAGCGAACGAGACACCAAAGCTTCCAGATTGATCCGCACCAACACATAAGGTTTTAGCCCGCCTGTGCCCTCCTCATCGGCCACGCGCAATGGGTGTTCCGGCCCCACACAAACTTCATCATCCACATTGGTTTCAAAATAAATCGCCTGATTGCGCCCCTTACCCTCAACCCGCATGCGGATCGCCACGAACGGCGCATCATCAACGCGGATGCCGCATTTCTCAACCGGGGTTATGAGATAATATTTGCCATCGGCGTCATAACGCAGAATTGATGCGAACAGCTTCACCAGCGGCATGCGGCCAATCGGCGAATTCATATAATACCACAGCCCATCGGCAGCGATGCGCATATCAATATCGCCACAAAATGGTGGGTTCCATAGATGAACCGGTGGCAGGCCTTTTGCCTTAACCACGTCTGATAATCCTTTGAGCGGATTGCTCACATCACTCGTCGTCGTCATAGTTCCATTCTATACACAGTTTTGAAAATGAGTCGCGGGTGACGCAATGCCACTTTTAAGCCATTCTACGGCGCGAGTGTGACAAGACAACGAAAACTGAAAAGCAGGACCAATGGCCAAGAAAACCGTTAATGATGTTGAAGCGATAGCCGTAAAACTTTCAAGCGCCCGCGATGCCTTAAATCAAGTGGTGTTCGGGCAAAATGATGTAATTGAATTATCCATGGTGGCCATTCTTGCGGGCGGCCATGCTCTCATTGTGGGGGCACCCGGCCTTGCTAAAACCAAACTGGCAACTTCGCTCGGCACAGTTCTGGGCCTCAGCGAAAAGCGCGTGCAATTCACGCCTGATCTTATGCCTGCTGATATTCTCGGTTCAGAAATTCTTGATATGGATGACAAAGGCAAACGTGCTTTTCGTTTTGTTCCAGGCCCCGTGTTTTGCCAATTGTTGATGGCCGATGAAATCAACCGCGCCTCTCCCCGCACCCAATCTGCTTTGTTGCAGGCGATGCAGGAACATCATGTAACCGTGGCAGGCGAGCGCCATGATCTGCCAGAACCCTTTCATGTTCTCGCAACACAAAACCCTATTGAGCAGGAGGGCACTTATCCCTTGCCGGAAGCCCAGCTTGACCGCTTCCTTGTGCAGATTGATATTTCCTATCCACCATTGAATGCTGAGCGGCGCATGTTGTTTGCCACCACGGGCACTGAGGAAGATGTGCCGAAAGCAGTTCTCACAACCGAAGATTTGCTCACCGCACAACGCCTAACGCGGCTTGTGCCAGTGGGTGAACAAGTGACAGATGCAATTCTCAAGGTGGTTCGCGCTGCAAGGCCAGGGGCTGATGCAGATAAATTTATCAATGACTCTGTGGCATGGGGGCCAAGCCCACGCGCCAGCCAAGCTTTGATGCTCTGCTCACGCGCTCGCGCTTTGTTGCAAGGCCGCCTCTCGCCATCTGTTGAAGATGTGATTGCTTTATTGGAGCCTGTATTCAAACACCGCATGGCGCTGAATTTTGCGGCCCGCGCAGATGGTATAACTGTTGCCCAAGTCATCGCACACTTAACAAAGAGCCTTACATAACGTGCAAAGCCAACGCGCCGAGCAACTGTCGCAATGCCTTCCTCCGCTGTTGGTGAAGGCCCAGCGCATTGCTGCCACGGTGATTCTTGGCGTGCATGGCAGAAGACGCGCCGGCCCTGGCGAAAATTTCTGGCAATATCGCAATTATAGTTTTGGTGATTCAACCCAGCGCATTGATTGGCATAGATCGGCGAAATCTGACGCCGTTTACATCCGCGACAATGAATGGGAAGCGGCCAATACCTTATGGCTGTGGTCAAATGCTGGCCCGCGCATGGATTTCAAATCGCATCTGGCAAACGAAACAAAACGCGATGCGGCGCAAACCTTGCAGCTTGCATTGGCCAGCCTCGCGATTCGCGCCCACGAACGCATCGGCGCTATCGGCAGCTTGCACCGTGCTGCCCATGGCAGGTTAGCATTGCGCCAAATGGCTGAGCATTGCGAAGTTCAAAATAATTCGCCCCTGCCAAAGCCCACAAACTTGCAGCGCCAATCTGCGGCCGTTTTGATTTCGGATTTTTTAGATGATCCAGCTGACATTAAATCCGCCCTCACCCCCTTGGCCCAAAGTGGTGTGCGCGGGCACCTTGTGCAAATTGCTGACCCTGCCGAAGAAACCCTGCCCTATGGTGGCCGCGTTGAATTCTTGGGCCTCGACATCGCGCAAAAATATCTCGCACCCAAAACTGAAAACTTACGCGAAAAATATGTTGCCGCCTATCTAGCTCAGCGCAACTCCACCAAACAACTGGCAGCGCGCCTAGGCTGGAGTTTCACTGTTCACCACACCGATCAACCACTAACTAAATGCTTGCTCGCCCTTCATGCAAAGTTGAGTGATGCATGATGGGTAATCTCAGTTTCTTAACACCACTGGCGCTGTGGGGGTTGCTCGCCCTTCCCGTCATCTGGTGGTTGCTGCGCGCCACACCGCCGCGCCCACAAACCATAAAATTTCCGCCTTTGCGCATTTTGCTCATGCTTCAATCAAATGAAGAGACCCCAGATAAAACACCGTGGTGGTTGCTGTTATTGCGTCTCGTCATAGCTGCACTTTTGATTTTCGCAGTGGCCCACCCTGAGTTGAACCGAAATAAAGTTGCAAATCAATCAACAGGGCCATTGCTGCTAATCATTGATGATGGTTGGGCCGCGGCAAAATCTTGGTCAAAGCGCCAAGAAACACTGACCAACATTTTAAATGAAGCTCGTGCTGCCAGCCGCATCGTAACCGTGGCAACCACAACGCCAATCTCGCCACCACTCACTTTAAAAGCAATGTCAGCCAGTGATGCACAAACCGTTGTGCGGGCTCTCAACCCGCAAGCATTAGACACTGATCGCCTTGCCCTGCTCGCGCGCCTCACGCCGCAAAAGCCAGATGTCGCTCAGGTGATCTGGCTAAGCGATGGCTTAGATGGAGGTTCGTCTGGTCCATTCGCAACTGGCCTCAAGAAGCTTTATGGCAGCACGCTTACTGCTCTAATACTTGATAATACTGATCTGCCACTTGCCCTTTCCAAGCCATCAATTGATGGCACTGACATTAAAATCACGGCCCTGCGCAGCCCCGCTGCATCTAACATAGCTTTGTTGCAAGCCAGTGCCGGAGATGGCCGTGTGCTGGCCGAACTACCTTTAGATTTTGCTGGCAAAAATTCCGTGACTGCCAACATAAATTTGCCTGTTGAACTGCGCAATGAAATACAAAAAATTTCCATAGCAAATGAACACCAAGCAGGTGCCATTCAGTTGCTCGATGATCGTTGGCGCCGCAAAACTATAGCAATCCAAACTGGAACCTCGCAGGAAGCAGCCCAACCACTTCTATCCCCCCTGCACTATGTCACCAACGCGCTTGCGCCCTTTGCCGATGTGCATGAGCCAGCGACCCCAAATGATTTAAAA
>JAYUPT010000206.1:0-7844 GCA_043759965.1 Aestuariivirga sp.
CAGTGGCGCAGCGCAAGGAATTGCAACGCCTTCTGAATGCCAAAGGCTTTGCCACGGGTGGTGCCGATGGCCGCATTGGGGCTGCAACTTATGAAGCGATTTTGCAGTTTCAGAAAAAGCATGGGTTGCCGCTTAATGGCGCCCCCACGGTAAAGGTGCTTGAGCAAATTCGTAAAGGTGGCTAGCTTTAAGTGATGTTCAGATGGTTTTTCACTTTTGTGCTTTTGTTTGGCTTGCCACTTGTTGCGGCGGCACAAGAGCAGACACCGCTCATTGGCTCGCAAGCCACTGAACCTGCTTCTTCTCTTGGTGTTTCCCAACCCTTGGTGATTGAGACAGTTGTGCGCATCTTGGTCATTGGCGATAGTATGGCTGGTGGCTTGGGTGCTGGCATGGCGCGCATGGTTTTGGGTGATGATGCTGTTCAAGTTGTGGTTCGTTCCAATGAATCATCGGCAATCACAAGGCCCGATGTTTATGATTGGGCGGCGGCTATTCCCAAAATTATGGATGGCAAAGAGTTCAATGCCGTGGTGGTGCTAGTTGGATTGAATGATAGGCAAGATATCCGTGGAGATTCAGGCCGGTTGAAATTCAACACACCAGAATGGACTGCTGCATATAAAGCCAATACTGACGCAATCATCACAGCTCTCATAGCGCAGAATGTGAAAGTGTTTTGGCTGGGGGAGCCACCGATGGGTGATGCTGCTTATGATGCCGACATGAAACTGGTGACAAGCTTGCAGAAAGACCGTGTGGTGGCCAAGGGTGCTACATTTGTCGATACACGGAATGCACTTTCCAATACTGATGGCAGCTATATGGAGTTTGGACCTGATGATACAGGCGAAGTGAAGAAACTGCGCCAGCGCGATGGCGTTAGATTTTTGAAGCAGGGCAATAATAAGTTTGGTCAAGTTGTGTTAGCGGCGATTAAGGCTGGTGGTGTTAAGCCCCAAGCCGCTGTTGCAATTTCTCCTATCGTTACAGATCCGGTTGCGCCAACACCCGGAGTTGAAATTCCGGGGCCTGTGTTTGGCCAGCAAGATGCAAACGGAACTGATATATTGCATGACACTGCCACTATAATCGCGATGGCAGCTAATCCCGCTTCTGCGCCTTCATCCGTTGATAGGCTTTTTATTGTGGGTCAATCCAGCGTGGCTCCGGCTGGCCGTTTTGATGATTTCAGCTATGTGGCACCTGACTCAAATTAACGCGGCAGCGATGTTTCGCCCATCAAAAACTCATCAACGGCGCGTGCTGCCTGTCGGCCTTCGCGGATGGCCCAGACCACCAGTGATTGACCCCGGCGCATATCGCCAGCGCTAAAGACTTTATCGATTGTGGTTTTGTAATCCTTCATGTTGGCTTCCACATTGCCGCGTGGATCAAGTTTCACGCCAAGGTTTTTCACCATGCCTTCTTGTACAGGGTGCACAAAGCCCATGGCCAACAGAACCAGATCAGCTTTAAGGTCAAAATCGGTTCCTGCTACTGGTTTAAAATCGGGTCCTGAGCGCGCGCACTTCAAAGTTTTGACGTTCCCGTCTTCACCTACGAGTGAAATTGTGGCCACAGCGAAATCACGAATGGCCCCTTCGGCTTGAGAAGAAGATGTGCGCATTTTCATGGGCCAGTTTGGCCAAGTGAGTTCTTTGTTTTCCCTCTCTGGAGGGGCGGGCATAATTTCAATTTGTGTCACACTCAGTGCACCTTGGCGAATGGATGTGCCGATGCAATCAGACCCCGTATCACCGCCACCCACCACGACCACATGCTTGCCAGTGGCCAGAATGGGGCGATTGTCTAACTGAGATTCTTTAGAGTTGCGGCGGTTTTGCTGCGGCAGGAATTCCATGGCAAAATGCACGCCTGAAAGTTCACGGCCCGGAATAGGAAGGTCACGCGGCTTTTCAGAACCACCTGTTAGAAGCACGGCATCAAATGAATCAACCAACTGCTTGGCATCCTGCGTCACACCAATATGTGCGCCATAATGGAAGGTCACACCTTCGGCTTCCATTTGCGAAACACGCCTGTCAATCAAATGCTTTTCCATTTTGAAATCAGGAATGCCGTAACGCATCAACCCACCAGCTTTGGCGTTCTTTTCAAATAAGTGCACATCATGGCCAGCGCGTGCCAGTTGTTGAGCAGCAGCAAGACCTGATGGGCCGGAGCCTACAACAGCGATTTTCTTGCCGGTTTTTTCAGTGGCAATAAGCGGCTTCACCCAGCCATTTTCCCACGCCTTATCAACAATGGCACATTCGATGGATTTGATGGTGACGGGTGTTTCTTCCAAATTCAACGTGCACGACGCTTCGCATGGAGCAGGGCAGATGCGGCCGGTGAATTCTGGGAAGTTGTTGGTGCTGTGGAGATTTCGCGAGGCTTCTTCCCAGCGGTTATTGTAAACCAAATCATTCCAATCAGGAATTTGGTTATTCACCGGGCAGCCATTGTGACAATAAGGAATGCCGCAATCCATGCAGCGCGAGGCTTGCTTCTTGGTGGTTTCATCACCCAGTGGAATTACAAACTCATTGTAATTGCGAACGCGATCAGCCGCTGGATTATATTTGCGGTCCTGACGATCGACTTCAAGAAAGCCTGTGATTTTTCCCATGGTTATGCCCTCTTCACGCCGACTGTTAGGCCGTTAGATGTTTCTTGTGCTTTTTCTAAATCGGCCAAAGCCCGTGCATATTCAACTGGCATCACCTTCACGAACAGCGGCAAATAATGCGCCCAGTTATCCAAGATGGTTTTGGCTTTGCCGCTTTGTGTATATTTGAAATGCCGTGCCAACAATTCATGGATGCGCGTTGCGTCATGTTTGTCCATGCCGCTGGTAATGTTCACAAGACCATGGCTTTCAAGATCGCCCCCATGATGCATGTGCTTTTCAATCAATTCCTCTTCTTCAGGAATGGGTTGCAAATCCACCATTGAAAGGTTGCAGCGTTGCGCGAAGGTTTTGTCTTCGTCCAAAACATAAGCCACGCCGCCAGACATGCCTGCCGCAAAGTTGCGGCCCGTGTTGCCGATCACCAACACGCAACCGCCTGTCATATATTCACAGCCGTGGTCACCAACACCTTCAACAACAGCCACTGCGCCAGAGTTGCGCACGGCAAAACGCTCACCCGCTACACCCCGGAAATAAGCTTCACCCGTGATTGCACCATAAAGCACAGTGTTGCCCACGATGATGGAGTTTTCAGGCTTGAAGCCCACATTGGATTGGGGGCGGATGATAAGCTTGCCACCAGACAGGCCCTTGCCAACATAGTCATTGCCTTCGCCGGTGATTTCCAATGTCACGCCCTTGGCCGCCCAAGCGCCAAAGCTTTGGCCGCTGATGCCAGTGAACTTCACTTGGATGGTGTCTTCCGGCAATCCAACATGGCCATAACGCTTGGCCACTTCGCCAGAGAGCATGGCCCCTGCTGTGCGATTATGGTTGCGGATTTCGGAATGGATCACCACTGGTGTGCCACTTTCCAAAGCGGGCATAGCTTCAGCGATCAGCTTGCGATCCAGAATTTTGTCGAGGCCATGGTCTTGCGCCGTTACGCGGCGCGTGGCGATGGGGCCGGTCACATCAGCCTTGGCAAAGAGCTTCGAGAAATCGAGGCCCTTGGCTTTCCAATGTGAAATAGCTTTCTTGGTGTCCAGCCATTCGGTGCAGCCCACTAACTCTTCCAATGTGCGAGCTCCCATCGCAGCCATAAGGCCGCGCAGTTCTTCGGCCACAAAGAAGAAAAAGTTGATCACATGTTCAGGCTGGCCTTTGAAACGCTTGCGCAGTTCAGGGTCTTGCGTGGCAACACCCACGGGGCAAGTGTTCAAATGGCATTTCCGCATCATAATGCAGCCCGCTGCAATGAGTGGTGCAGTAGCAAAACCAATTTCATCGGCACCCAGCAGCATGGCAATGAGAACGTCACGGCCTGATCTGATGCCGCCATCGGCCTGCACCCAAATGCGGCCACGCAGATCATTGGCCACCAAAGTTTGTTGGGTTTCCGCCAAACCAATTTCCCATGGCGAACCTGCGTGCTTGATTGATGTGAGCGGCGATGCGCCCGTGCCGCCTTCGTAACCAGAAATGGTTACATGGTCAGCATGGGCTTTGGACACACCAGCCGCAACAGTGCCCACACCCACTTCAGACACCAGCTTCACAGAAACTTGCGCCACGGGGTTTACGTTTTTGAGATCGTAAATCAGCTGGGCCAAATCTTCGATGGAATAGATGTCGTGGTGAGGAGGCGGCGAGATGAGGCCAACACCCGGTGTGGAGTGCCGCACTTTGGCAATGGTGGCATCTACCTTATGGCCGGGCAGCTGTCCGCCTTCACCAGGCTTTGCACCTTGGGCCATTTTAATTTGCATCATGTCACTGTTGACAAGATATTCCGTGGTCACGCCAAAGCGACCAGAGGCCACTTGCTTGATGGCCGAGCGCATGGAGTCGCCATTGGGAAGCGGGGTGTAGCGATCAGATTCTTCACCGCCTTCACCCGTGTTGGATTTTCCACCAATGCGGTTCATGGCAATGGCCAAGGTGGTGTGGGCTTCGCGGCTGATAGAGCCGTAAGACATTGCACCCGTGGCAAAACGCTTGACGATATCCTTAGCGGCAATCACCTCATCAATGCTGATGGAGGCTTTGCCCATTTCCTCGGCTGACTTAATGCGAAACAGACCGCGCAAAGTTTTCAGCTTTTCATTCTGTTCGTTAATCAGGCGGGCATATTCTTTATACTTGTCTTGTGAGTTTCCACGCACGGCATGTTGCAATGTTGAAACTGTCTCAGCGTTCCACACATGCGCTTCACCACGAATGCGCTGGGCATAATCGCCACCCACATCGAGTGAAGTTGAGAGAACGGGATTCAAGCCGAACGCATCTTCGTGGCGGCGGAATGCTTCTTCTGCCACTTCAGCAAGGCCAATGCCTTCAATCTGCGTTGCTGTGCCCGTGAAATATTTTTTGATGAATTCGGTTGATAAGCCAATCGCATCAAAAATCTGCGCACCACAATAAGATTGATAAGTGGAAATACCCATCTTGGACATAACCTTGAGAATGCCCTTATCAATCGCCTTGATGTAACGCTTCACGGCTTCGTAAGCAGACACTTTTTCATCCAGCGTTGGCAGCAGAGCTTCCAAAGTTTCAAACGCAAGATAAGGGTTTATGGCTTCTGCACCATAACCAGCAAGCGCGCAGAACTGGTGCACTTCGCGCGGCTCGCCTGATTCAACAACGAGGCCCACAAGTGTGCGTAAGCCCTTGCGAATGAGATGATGATGCGTTGCGGACGTTGCCAGCAAGGATGGAATGGCCACACGTTCTGCTGAAACTGAACGATCCGACAGAACGATAATGTTATATCCGTCATTCACCGCACGTTCGGCTTGGGCGCAGACGCTGTCTAAAGCTGCTTCCATGTATTCAGAGCTATTGGCGACATCATAAGTAATGTCGATGGTGACTGTGCGGAATGAGTTTTCACGCACTGTGCCAATGTTCCTGATGCGCTCCAACTCTTCGTTGGTGAGAATGGGTTGCGACACTTCAAGGCGCATGTGCTTTGAGGTGCCTTTGAGATCAAGCAAGTTTGGCCGTGGGCCAATGAAGCTCACCAAGCTCATCACCAACTCTTCGCGGATAGGGTCAATCGGTGGGTTGGTCACTTGAGCGAAGTTTTGCTTGAAATAAGTGTCGAGCGATTTAGCCTTATCAGACAAAGCTGACACAGGCGCATCATTGCCCATAGAGCCCGTGGCCTCTTGGCCAGTGGTGGCCATGGGAGCCATGAGAACTTTCAAATCTTCTTGGCTGTATCCAAAAGCTTGTTGACGATCCAACAATGGCACCGCAATTTTTGGTCGCGCAGTTTTAGCCTTAGGCATATCGCGCAGCACAACTTGGGTGCGCTTCAACCACTCTTTATAAGGGTGTGCGTTCGAGAGTTCCTTCTTCAGGTCTTCATCGGAAACGATTTTCTTTTTATCCAAATCAATCAGCAACATTTTGCCGGGCTGCAAACGCCACTTGTGGGTGATCTTGGATTCATCAAAAGGCAACACGCCCATTTCGGAGGCAAGCAACACATGGCCATCATCGGTTGTGAGATAACGCGAAGGGCGAAGGCCGTTGCGATCCAACGTAGCACCAATCACTTTGCCATCGGTGAACACCATGGCGGCGGGGCCATCCCATGGTTCCATCAATGCGGCATGGTGCTCATAGAATGCGCGGCGATCATCATCCATCAAAGGATTGCCAGCCCACGCTTCGGGGATCAACATCATCATGGCATGGGGCAGGGAATAGCCACCCATGTATAAAAGTTCGAGAGCGTTATCGAAACATGCAGTGTCGGATTGGCCTTCATAGGAAATCGGCCAGAGTTTGGACAGGTCTTCGCCCAGCACATCAGATTTCATGTTGGCTTGGCGTGCTGCCATCCAGTTATAGTTGCCGCGCACGGTGTTGATTTCACCATTGTGGCACACGAAGCGATAAGGATGCGCCAGTGGCCAGCTTGGGAAAGTGTTGGTGGAGAAGCGCTGATGCACCAGAGCAAATGCAGATTGAACACGCTCATCTTTCAGATCTATATAGTAGTTTGCAACATCGGTGCCGAGCACGAGGCCTTTATAGACCACGGTGCGGCAGGACACTGACACGGGATAATAAGTGCGGGCCTTTGCGCCCAACACTTCCATCACACGGTTGGAAACAACTTTGCGGCAAACAAATAGCTTACGTTCAAATTGTGCTTCGTCCCGAATAGTAGGCCCACGACCGATGAACACTTGGCGGTGAATGGGCTCGGTGCCTTTGACTGAATAACCGAGTACAGTTGAATCGACTGGCACATCGCGCCAGCCTAAAACCTTCAGGCCTTCTTCGCGTGCGGTTTCCCACCAGATGCGTTCAATGTCGGCACGGTAAACTGGTTCGCGTGGCATGAACAAAAAGCCCACGCCATATTGGCCGGATGCTGGGAGTTCGAATCCGAGACGCTTGGCATCAGCGGAAAAATACTCGTGCGGAATTTGAATGAGAATGCCAGCACCATCACCAGCCTTAGGGTCCGCACCCACAGCGCCGCGATGCTCCAAATTGTGCAGGATTTCGAGACCCTTGGACACAACCATGTGGCTTTTAATGTTGTTGATGTTGGCATATAAACCAATGCCACAGGCATCATGCTCATTGCGCGGATCATAAAGACCATGGGCCGACTTCATGCCTTCGGGCAAGTTCTGGGGCACATTCATGATTTCAGACTCCAAGATAGGTCAACTGTACTGACTTATCTTTATGCCATTTTGAGTCATTTGGCGCAAGTAAAGAATCATTTTTACGATGAAAACGAAATAATATTGCGCGAAAGCCGTGTATAGTCTCGCAATCATGTCCCACAATCCAATGATATACGCTTTTTTTGATGAACCCACAAACACTGTGAGTTATCTGGTTGCAGACGCTCTAACTAAGATCGCCGCCGTTATCGATCCGGTTTTGAATTACGATCACAAATCAGGTGAGGCCACTGTTGTTTCAGCCGATGCAATTTTAAAAAGGGCCGCCGCCGAAGGGTTTAAAATTGAGTGGATTTTGGAGACCCATGTTCATGCCGATCATTTATCTGGTGCGCCCTACTTAAAATTAAAGACGGGTGCCAAAGTTGCAATCGGTGAACATATTCGTGAGGTGCAGCAAATCTTCAGGCCGATCTTTAATGCCATTGATGTTTCTGGCACCGGGGCCGAATTTGATCGATTGTTGAAAGATGGAGAGGTTCTGCAAG
>JAYUPT010000207.1:0-7840 GCA_043759965.1 Aestuariivirga sp.
GGTTCGTGAAATGTTGAGTTGGTGAGCAATCAACTTCTCATCAATAACTTCACCCGGCTTAATTGAACCTGACAAAATCAGATCGCGAACCAAATCATAAATTTGATCGCGCAAGGGCTGTTTGCGGTGTAGTTTAATTACTGTCAGATTTATCGTCATTCCTATCAAACTAATATACCAGTTTTGGGCAGCCAACAAAAATTTGGGCTGAGTGCAAACAAATTTCCTAAATTGTAAAAAAAATCATTGTGGCCGCGTTTGGATGGCAGGGCGAACTCTTGCTCTTGCCGTCCGCCACAGTCTGATCTATGCTGGGTTTTCCGGTGCAAGCCGGAAAAACGTTCTCAGGGCGGGGTGCAACTCCCCACCGGCGGTAAATGTGTGAAAGCACAAAGCCCGCGAGCGCTCCTGCGAAACCAAGGTTTCGCTTGAGGTCAGCAGATCCGGTGTAATTCCGGGGCCGACGGTATAGTCCGGATGAAAGAGAACACATGACGGGAAAGCTGTGCCTTTTTTTGAGGGCGATGGCTTTGCTGTTCATGGCCCTGTGGTTACGTTCATTGTTGATGAACCAAGGGCTTATGTGAACAACACATCTACCATATCTCTCCCCAATGACGTGATTGGCTCTGCCATGTCAGTCGCGTTTGACATGGCGTGCGCTTTTGAGGGGGCCACAGCACCCAACCCGCCTGTTGGGTGTGTTTTGTTGGATGCAGGCGGCAGTGTCATATCAGTGGGAGCACACCAAGGCGCTGGCCAGCTTCATGCTGAAGCTTTGGCCATTCAAAGGGCGCGTGCTGCAGGCTTGGCGGAACAAATCCACACAATTGTTGTAACGCTTGAACCCTGCACCCATTTTGGCCGCACACCACCTTGCACCGAAGCTATATTGGCAACGCCAGCCAAGGAAGTTGTGATTGGCATAGCCGACCCCAATCCACATGTCAGTGGTGGCGGTGCGGATCACTTGAAAGCGGCGGGGCTTAACGTTTTATTTTTTGATGTGACCCGCCAGCCTGCGCTTGGTCAAGCCTTGAAACGGCTGATTGCCCCCTTCGGCAAATGTGTAAAAAAAGGTTTGCCATGGGTCACGGTTAAGCAGGCGTTGAACCGCATGGGCAATATGCTGCCGCCCACCGGGCAAAAAACTTTCACGTCGCGATCATCGCTCGTGCTTGCCCATCGCTTGCGCCGCAGAGCCGATGCCATCATCTCCGGTTCGGGATCGATATTGGGTGATGAGCCATACTTCACCGTCCGCCATGTTGAAGACATTGCGGGCAAGCGCCGCAAACTTGTGCTGTTTGACCGCCGCCGCCGTGTTTCTGGTGATTATATTGAGGCGGCCAAGCAGCGCGGTCTTGAGGTGATTTTTGCCGATGAACTGGAATCCACATTGCGCGCCTTGGCCAAGGGTGGCGCGCTTGAAGTTTTGGTTGAGGCAGGCCCGCAACTCACCGCTGCGGTTCTTGCTTCGCAGTTTTGGGATGAGCATGTGCTGATCAGCCAAGCAGCCACTGACGATGGCGAAGACAAGATTGAAACCAGATACAACCCGCAACCGGCAGGGCAGAAACATGTTCTCGGGTATCATTGAAAAATTGGGCAAGGTTGCACAGGTCACGCATAAGCAGGGCGCGTTGACCTGCCGCATCGCCACGCAATATAACGATCTTGAACTTGGGGAAAGCGTTGCAGTGAATGGCGTGTGCCTCACGGTAGCCGCACTGCCCAAAGATGACGTGGCGGAATTTTTTGCCAGCGCTGAAACTCTGGCCTGTACCAATCTTGGTGCACTCAATGCGGGCAGCACAGTTAATCTTGAGCGTGCCGTAAGCTTGAATACTAGGCTTTCTGGCCATTTGGTGCAGGGCCATGTGGATGGCGTGGCGGTGCTTCGCAGCGTTTTGCCAGAAGCTGGGGCCTGGAAATTGGAAATTGATATTCCGGCCAATCTGGCGCGTTTCTGCGTTGAAAAGGGTTCGGTAGCACTGAACGGCATCAGCCTCACCATTAACACTCTGCAAGACTTTGCCGATGGCACCCTTCGCCTCGGTCTCACCATCATTCCCCACACCTGGGAATATACAAATTTACATGCAGTCAAAATCGAAGACGCCATTAACATCGAGGTTGATGTGATGGCCAAATATGTGGAGCGTCTATGTCAACCTTATCAGAAGCTTTAGCCCACCTGCGCAAAGGTGGCATGATCATTCTTGTTGATGATGAAGACCGTGAGAACGAGGGCGACCTTGTGATGGCGGCGGAGTTTGCCACACCTGATGCTGTCAACTTCATGGCGCGCTATGGGCGCGGCCTGATTTGTATGCCAATGGCAGGAGCGATAGTTGATCATTTCAACCTAGCCCCCATGACCACCAGCAACAAGGCGCGGCGCAGTACCGCCTTCACGGTTTCCATTGAAGCGAGGGACGGCGTTTCCACTGGCATCTCAGCCCATGATAGGGCCCTCACCATTGCCGCTGCCTGTAACCCAGGTGCCAAGCCAGAGGATATTGTTTCGCCCGGGCACATTTTTCCGCTGCGGGCGGCTGAAGGTGGCGTTTTGGTGCGGGCTGGCCACACGGAAGGTTCGATTGATCTGATGACTTTGGCAGGTTTGAGGCCTGCCGCCGTAATCTGTGAAATCATGCGTGATGATGGCGAGATGGCCAGAAGACCAGACTTAGATGTGTTTGCAAAAACCCATGGCCTGCCAGTGCTGACCATCGAAGCCATTGT
Organism: Aestuariivirga sp.; assembly: GCA_043759965.1. Taxonomy (GTDB): domain Bacteria; phylum Pseudomonadota; class Alphaproteobacteria; order Rhizobiales; family Aestuariivirgaceae; genus Aestuariivirga. Next base: position 2,749 of record JAYUPT010000207.1, read on the forward strand.
TCAACACCGTAAGAAAACCGAAACGCTGGTGAAAAAAGTTGCGCGCTCGGAATTACCAACAGCCTTTTCCGAAGAGCCATTGCAAGTTCATGTCTTTCGCAGCCTGATTGATGGCACCGATCATGTGGCGTTGGTCAAGCTGCCGCTGACGGCAGTTCCTTTGGTGCGGGTTCATTCCGAATGTCTGACCGGCGAAGCGCTAGGATCATTGCGCTGTGATTGCGGCCCGCAATTGCAGGAAAGCATCCGCCTGATTTCAGAAAATGGCGGCGTGGTAATTTATCTGCGTAACCATGAGGGCAGGGGCATTGGCCTTGCCAACAAGATCATGGCCTATGCTTTGCAAGACCAAGGCCATGACACAGTGGAGGCCAACACAGTCTTGGGCTTTGCACCCGACACGCGGGACTATGCCGCCGCCGCTCACATGTTGAAAGCCTTAGGTGTCAAATCGTTGGTGTTGCTCTCCAACAATCCACAAAAGGCAAACGCCTTGGAAGAACTTGGTGTGGAAGTGGTAGAGCGCCGGCCGCTGATCATTGCCTCCAACCCGTTTAATGCTTCCTATCTTGCCACCAAGCGCGACCGGATGGGCCATACCTATCATTTGGATGAAGGAAAGTTTGCATGACGAAAACAGCAACCAAACCATGGCGCATCGCCGTAGTGGTGAGCCGCTTTAACGAAGAAGTGACGGGCGGACTTAAGCGCGGGGCACTGGCTTATTTGCAAGAGCAGGCGATCAACCTTGCGGCAACTGATATCTATGCTGCACCCGGTGCTTTTGAAATTCCGCTGCTGGCGCAAAGCTTGGCGCGCTGTGGCCGTTATGATGGCGTTGTGTGTTTGGGCTGCGTGATCAAGGGCGATACAGCGCATTTTGAATTCATCAGCTTGGGTGCAACCATGGGTTTGATGCAGGCAACCTTAGAAACCGAATTGCCAATCACTTTTGGCATCATCACCACATATACGGACGAGCAAGCCATTGCCCGCAGCCGCGACGATGGCCATAATAAGGGCAGAGAAGCCGCCGCCGCCTGCGTTGAGTCACTGGAAGTGTTGGCGGCAATTAAAGGCTGATCACCAGCGCTCCACCAGTTAAGCCAGCACCTGCCGCGGCGAGAAGAAGTTTTTCGCCTGCCAGCAAAGGTGCCACCTGATTGGCCAGCGACAAGGTGAGCGGAATTGTTGCAGCCGAAGAATTGCCATGTTCGGCAATGCTGGCCAACATTTTATCTTCAGCGATGTTTAGATTTTTTTGCACCGCATTCATCATGCGAATGTTGGCTTGGTGCGGCACAAAGCGGGTGATGTCGGCACTGGTAACACCCGCTATTGCCATGGCCTCGGTGGCGCAACTGACCATCATGTCAACCGCTTTGATGAACACTTGCCCGCCATCACTGATGGTCATGCGCGTGTCGGCAACATCCATGTTAGTAGAAAATGGCCGATTGCCGCCGCCCGCCGGAATTTTGATGAGATCATAGCTGGCACCTTCCGAGGCCAATGAAAGCCCCATAATGCCTTGAGCCGGATTGTGCGATGGTGATAGCAACATGGCGCCCGCTGCATCAGCAAACAGAATAGCACTAGCCCGTTCCTTGGGGTTGATACGGCGGCTCAAGATATTGGCCGCAATCACAAGTGCCGCTTTGCCATGCTGGCGAACATATCCTTCAGCATAGGCCAGCGCATGAATAAATCCAGCGCAAGCCCCCGCCAAATCAACAGCGCCTGCACGGTTGAGGCCAAGCTTATGGGCCACCAGCGGAGCGCTGGGCGGCAGCAGATGATCAGGCGTGGAAGTTGCCAGAACCAGAAGCCCGATGCCATTCTTGTCCACACCTTCGATCGCCATTTCACCCGCCTTGGCGGCAAGGCTAGACAGCGAATCATCAGGTAAGGCCCAAAAGCGCGCGCGAATGCCGGTGCGCTGCTCAATCCAACCTGTTTCGAGATTAAGCGATGCTTCAATTTCAGCATTCAGCACACAGCGTTCGGGCACATGATGGCCAAGACCTGAAATTCTTGCGCCTTTAATCATGGGTGCAGCCCAAAAATTTCACCTGCTTCTTCGATGGTATCATAGAGTTTTTTTATTTCAGCAGGCGTTAGGCAATAGGGCGGCAGAAGGTAGATCGTGTTGCCAAGCGGCCTGATGAGCAGTTCGCGCTCCATAAAGAACTTACGCAGTTTAGGTCCAACCTCGGAAAGATAGCCCGTGGACGAAACGCGCAGATCAAGGGCCGCAATGGTTCCGGTTGCGCGAGTATTTTCAAAATGTGGATTGTTCTCAAAGTGGCGCAGATGTTCGGTATGAATTTTTGATAGCGCTTGGATGCGTGCCATCACCGGTTCCTCACGCCAGATTTCAACATTGGCCAGTGCAGCAGCACAGGCAATGGGGTTGGCCGTGTAGGAACTGGAATGGAAAAAAGTGCGCGATCGATCAGTTGAATAATGCGCTTGAAATATCGCCTCGCTGGCCAATGTTGCAGCAAGAGGAATTACGCCACCTGTTAAACCTTTCGACGTGCACAGAATATCGGGCGTGATTTGGGCTTGCTCGCAAGCAAACAGAGTTCCAGTGCGGCCCCAGCCGGTCATCACTTCATCAGCAATGAGCAAAGTTCCTGAAATTTCCACGATGCGCTTCAACTCAGTTAAAACCCAAGCCGGATACATCACCATGCCACCCGCACCCAGAACCAAAGGTTCTACAATCAAGGCAGCGGCTTTACGCTCACGCGTTAGCGCCTCAAGACAATCAAACGTTTCCTGCTCGCGGCCAGCAACGGGAAAGGGGATTATGTCAACGTCAAACAGCAAAGGCTGGTAAGCGGCATTGAAAACACCGCGCTCACCCGCACTCATGGTGCCAATCGTGTCGCCGTGATAACTGTGTTCCATGACGATGATGCGGGATCGTGGCGCGCCTTGGTTTCTGTGAAATCCCAGCGCCATTTTCAGCGCCACCTCAACTGCTGTTGAGCCGCTGTCGGAATAGAACACCCGCGTTAATCCTTTGGGGGCAAGTTCAATGAGTGCGGTTGCGAGTTTCTCTGCAGGTTCATGGGTGAAGCCTGCAAAAATAACTTGATCAAGCTTCAGGGCCGTAGCACGGATCGCTTCGATGATTTTGGGGTGGCGGTGGCCGTGGGTTACCACCCACCAAGAGGAAATGGCATCGAGTATTTTGTGGCCGTCGTCCGTGTGCAGATAAGCACCCTCGGTCAACGTCACGCGCGGCATTGCAGGTTCAACTGCGTGCTGCGTGAAGGGATGCCAAACAGGAGAGTTGCTCATGTGAAATCCGATGCAGTAAAATTGGCTTGCATGGCATTTGCAAGTGCCATTGGCGTTAATGGATCAAGCAAAGGCAAGCGGCCGAGCATGCGAATTTTTCCCATTTCGGCAATCGTGCGTTGGCTATCGGGCATTTCTTCGCCGATAAAAACAATACCCAAAAGTGGGATTTTGCGCGCGCGCAGCGCTTCAATAGATAGCAAAGAATGATTGATCGTTCCCAATGCCGTGCGAGCGCAGAGCACCACGGGAATTTGCCATTTGCTAAACACATCAATAAAAATTTCATCGCGAGTGAGCGGCACCATCAACCCGCCAGCCCCTTCAATGATCAGCGGGCCTTTTACATTTGGAATTTCCAAACGGGCAGGGTCTATTTCAACGCCATCAATTTCCGCCGCGCGATGCGGCGACATGGGGGTGTTGAGCCGGTAAGTTTCGGGCACAATGTGCGCGCCACTTAAGCGCGCCACAATTTCACTATCGGTTTCTCCGGCCAATCCGGCCTGAACCGGTTTCCAATAAGATCCGCCAAGCAAGGCCGTGAGGCCAGCTGCAAAAACCGTCTTGCCAATTCCGGTATCAGTTCCTGTGATAACGATACGTGAATTCATGATCCGTGCTTCCCCATTTCTTCAGCCAGTGCCTCAAGCATGGATGAGATTGCTGTTTCATCCACATTGAGGGTGATTGAAATGCGCAAACGTGCAGTGCCTTCTGGAACAGTTGGTGGGCGAATGCCACGCACGTCAAAGCCGCGCTGCTGCAGGGCAGAAGCCAAGGCCATGGTGCGGCCATTGTCGCCAATCACCACGGGGATGATCTGTGAACCGCTGGATTTTATTTCAGTGCGGTGCGAGGCAAAATGCACAAGTTGTTTCAGGCGCTCGCGGCGTTCAGGTTCATCACGCACAATCTTCAAGGCTTCGAGCACTGCAACTGCCATTAACGGCGACGGGGCAGTTGAGTAGATAAAGGGCCTGGCGCGGTTGACCAGATAATCACATAAAACCTTGGGCGCACCCACCAAAGCGCCGGAAGCGCCCAAAGCCTTACCGCAAGTGTGCAGCGCCAGAACATTTTCACGGCCTTCAAACGCCGCAGAGAAACCGCGTCCCGCCGGGCCATGCACACCTGTTGCGTGGGCTTCATCAACATAAATAAAGGCATCGTGCCGGTCAGCAAGTTGCACAAGTTCAGCCAGCGGCGCGCAGTCACCGTCCATGCTATAAAGACTTTCAACCACGATCCACACCCGGCCAAGGCCACCCTTACTCCGCCATTTTTTGATCGCATCATCGAAGGCATCAACATCATTATGCGCCGCCAGCACAGTGTGAGCACGGCCCGCTTCAGCGCCTTCATGCATACTGGCATGGGCAAGCTGATCGAGCACTATTAGATCGCCCTTCTGCGGCAGCGTGGTGAGCACCGCGAAATTGGCCATATAACCACCACCGAAATAGAGCATCTTTTCGGCACCGAAAAAATTTGCGGCAAAAGCTTCCAGTTCTTCGTGCTCTGGCGCATTGCCGCGCAACAGGCGCGAACCTGCGGCACCCACTGGCGTGCCACGGGCAATCGCATCAGAAACAGCATCCGAGAGCCGCTTGCATGAAGCCAAGCCAAGATAGTCATTGGAGGCAAAATCAATTCCTGCCCGTGGGGCCAGCGTGCGCAAGCGATTCTTGCGCTCCAGCCCACGCAAGGTGGCCTCGTGGCGGTTCTCCGCCATCACTGGGCGGCACGGTCCATGGGGCTGATGCCCAGACGGCTGAAC
>JAYUPT010000208.1:0-3045 GCA_043759965.1 Aestuariivirga sp.
TCATTAAAAGAACAAGCGGCCCAAAAGCACCTTGAAGATTACTTCGAGCAAGTGCTGGTGCCGACTGAAGAAATTGTGGAAATTCGCCGTGGCCGCAAAATTAAGAGCGAACGTCGTTTTTTCCCGGGCTATGTATTAGCCAAAATTGAATTGACCGACGAAGTGTTCCATTTGATTAAGAACACGCCGAAGGTTACAGGTTTCTTGGGTTCTGGTTTGAAGCCAGTTCCAATTTCTGATGCTGAAGCCAACCGGATTTTGAATCAGGTGGCTGAAGGTGTTGAGCGTCCAAAAGCTTCGATTACATTTGAAGTGGGCGAACAAGTTAAAGTGGCTGAAGGGCCATTTGCATCATTCATGGGCCAAGTTGAAGAAGTGGACGAAGAACGTTCACGCATCAAAGTGGCGGTATCAATCTTCGGGCGTCCAACGCCTGTTGAACTCGAATATGGGCAGGTCGAGAAAGTTAAAGCTTAAGAAGGGCGATTTTGACTTTAAGAAAAGTCAAAACGCTTTAAGCCCCGCAGCGTGCTGTGAATTTTAACCCGTGGGAGGTAGGCATTTCACCTTTGAAATGCCAACCCGACCACTAACCTTGAAAGAGGGATACATATGGCGAAAAAAATCGTCGGCTATGTGAAGCTGCAAGTGCCAGCCGGACAAGCCAACCCATCTCCACCAATCGGGCCGGCACTCGGTCAACGTGGTTTGAACATCATGGAATTCTGTAAGGCATTTAACGCTGCCACACAGAAGATGGAGCAGGGCTCACCTGTTCCGGTGGTAATCACTGCCTATCAAGATAAATCATTCACCTTCGAAATGAAGTCGCCACCAGCGTCTTACTTTTTGAAGAAGGCTGCCAAGCTCACTGCCGGTTCCAAAGAACCTGGCAAAGTTAAAGCTGGCACCGTGACCATGGCCCAGTGCCGTGAAATTGCTGAGCAGAAATTGAAGGGCATGAACTCTCGTGACCTTGATGCTGCGACGCGTGAAATTGCAGGTTCTGCCCGTTCTATGGGCATTGAGGTAGTGGCATAATCATGGCTAAAGCAAAACGCGTTACAAAAAACATGACTGGCCTTGACCGCTCGAAATTCTATTCGATCGAAGAAGCCGTGAAAATGGTAAAAGACCGTGCCAATGCCAAGTTCGATGAAACCATCGAAGTGGCCATGAACCTCGGTGTTGATCCTCGCCATGCGGACCAAATGGTTCGCGGCGTGTGCAACCTGCCAAACGGCTCCGGCCGTAAGGTGCGTGTTGCCGTGTTCGCAAAAGGTGTGAAGGCTGAAGAAGCCAAGAAAGCCGGAGCAGACATTGTTGGTGCCGAAGACCTGTTTGAAATCGTAAACAAGGGCACATTAGACTTTGACCGCTGCATCGCCACACCAGACATGATGGGCTTAGTTGGCCGTCTTGGTAAAGTGCTCGGCCCGCGCAACATGATGCCTAACCCAAAGGTTGGCACTGTTACTATGGATGTTACTGCCGCTGTTGCTGCTGCCAAGGGCGGCGCTGTGGAATTCCGTGTTGAAAAAGCTGGAATTGTGCAGGCCGGTGTTGGCAAAGCCTCATTCACAACTGAACAGATTGCCGGAAACATCCGCGCATTCTTGGATGCTGTGAACAAGTCTAAGCCAGCTGGTGCCAAAGGCACTTACATTAAGAAGATTTCAATTTCATCGTCGATGGGCGTTGGTCTCAAAGTTGACCTCGCTGTGATGTCGCCGGCGTAATCAACAAGAATTCCAAGACGAAACGGAGACGTTTCGTTTTGGGTCCCGCCAAAACTAAGACGTTTTGCGGGTACCTGTCCGAGATTGCGGGCGCCTTTGGAGAAATCCAAGGCTTAAAAAGCCAGCCAGCATGAGATGGGTGTCAAAACAGAATTCGGATTACCATATACGGTAATCTTTAGTCGGTTGAGACCTCAGATAACCTGTTCCAGCAATGGGGCAGGCGACAGGCAAGTGAGCGCCGCGAAAAGCGACACTGCCTATTTGGTAGTAGCGTTTGAGCGGTTGGTCCAACGGCGTATTTGCAATAATGCAATGCGCCAACAAGGAGAGAGCAAAGTGGAAAGAGCTGAGAAAACCTCTGCCGTCGCATCGCTCAACCAGGTGTTCAAAACAGCTGGTGTGATCGTTGTGGCCCACAACAAAGGCTTATCTGCTACTCAGGTTCTTGACCTGCGTAACAAGATGGCCGCGGCGGGCGCTACTGTTCGTGTAGCAAAGAATAGCCTGACAAAAATTGCTCTGGTTGGCACTGACGCTAACGGAATTTCACCACTCTTAGTAGGTCCAATTATGTTGGCCTATGGTGACGATCCGGTAACGGCTCCAAAGATTGCAGCTGATTTCGCAAAGTTGCACGACAAGTTCGTGCTTCTCGGCGGTGCGCTCGGCTCAACAACTTTGGATGCTAATGCTGTCAAGGCTCTCGCGGCATTGCCTTCACTCGATCAGTTGAGGGCGAAATTGCTTGGAATGCTTCAAACTCCAGCCACCCGCATTGCGGCCGTGGTTGCAGCGCCAGCAGGTCAAGTTGCCCGTGTGATCAATGCCTACGCTACCAAATAATTTGTCGAAGCTATCACCGTTTTAACTGTTGTTTTAAACCGACTAATAAAAGAGAGAATGTAACATGGCTGATCTTGCCAAAATCGTAGACGAACTGTCCAGCTTGACTGTTATGCAAGCTGCTGAACTTTCTAAAATGCTTGAAGAAAAGTGGGGCGTTTCTGCTGCTGCTCCAGTTGCTGCTGCAGCTGCTGGTCCAGCTGCCGCTGCTGTTGAAGAGCAAACTGAATTCACTGTGATGCTTGTTGCCGCTGGCGATAAGAAGATCGAAGTGATCAAGGAAGTGCGCGCAATTACTGGCCTCGGCTTGAAAGAAGCTAAGGACCTCGTAGAAGCAGCACCTAAGGCAGTTAAAGAAGGCGTTAACAAGAAAGACGCTGACGACATGAAGAAGAAGCTGGAAGCAGCTGGCGCTAAGGTCGAACTGAAGTAATCTATCCTGTGGCGGTGCTGGAGCATT
>JAYUPT010000209.1:0-3035 GCA_043759965.1 Aestuariivirga sp.
AAATTCGGTTGTAGAGGTATACGCAAGCAAAAGAAATGCTGCGCCAAACCAAACCATCGGGCTTGCCCTGAAAACTCAAAACGGAACTTCATCATCTAAATCACGAGCAAAGCTAGCGGGCTTTGCCGCAGAACGCGGACGCTCCATTGGACTTGAAGAGCCAAACTCGTCACCGCCGCCATAGCTATCGCCACTGCCGCCACCCGGCTTGCTGCCCAGCATGGTCAAAGTGCCATTAAAATTCTGCAACACAACTTCAGTGGTGTATTTTTCAACGCCGTCCTTGTCGGTCCACTTGCGCGTTTGCAGCGAGCCTTCAATATAAACTGAAGAGCCCTTCTTCAAATATTGCTCAGCCACCTTGGCAATGCCTTCATTGAAAATTACAACGCGGTGCCATTCTGTTTTTTCCTTACGTTCGCCTGAAGACTTATCACGCCAGTTTTCCGATGTGGCAATTGTAAGGTTCACTATCGCCTTGCCATCTTGCGTATGGCGCACTTCTGGGTCCTTGCCCAAATTGCCCACTAAAATCACCTTGTTGACCGAACCTGCCATAATAAACTCTCCCGTTTGGACATTGCTTAGTCCATTTCATTCGCAAGCGCACGGCTTGGCTTCACGCCGTCCACAGTTCTTGGTATGTTCTATTTTGAGATAAAAAACAAGGCCCAAGAAAATTCTGGGGCCTCATCTTTATGTTATGCGCGCGCGAGCAAAGTTACGAGTTTGCTAAAGCGACCAGCGCTCTTCTTCTTCGCAACTGCAGCAGGCTTCACATCAAGCATCATTGCAGTGCTATAAGCGTCTGAATAAGCGTTTAAAATCCAACTGTTCATGATATTCTCCTTCGGTCTAAAATCTCTTGTACTCTAGATACTCTTCGCACATGCAAACTACAAACTGCTTAACCTGACATGACGCATAACAAAATGTTACGCGCCTTCCTGAGAAATGATATATAAAGCGCCATGGCCCGCCGACTCCCATCATTAAATTCCCTCAAAGCCTTTGAGGCCGCCGCCCGCAACGAAAGCTTCACTGATGCGGCTGCGGAACTGTTTGTGAGCCACGCCGCGATCAGCCGCCATATTAAGGAGCTGGAAGAATATCTGGGCACCCAGCTTTTCACGCGCACGGGGCGCGGTGTGGAACTGACTGAGCCAGGCACCAGATTCGGCACACAACTCACCCCCCTGTTTGATCAACTGGCCGATGCTTCGCGCGAAGCGGCGGCGGTGGGCGATGTGCGCTCACTCAATGTGTCAGTGGAACCCGCCATCGCCTCGCGTTGGTTGGTGGGCCGCTTGGGCCGCTTCAACACGTTGCATCCTGATATTGAGCTAAAAATTGACGCCACCTCGCGGCTGGTGGATTTCTATGTCGATGATGTGGAGCTTGGCATTCGTTATGGCTTGGGTGGTTGGGACGATGTGGAGACTTCCAAACTTTCAGACGTGGTGATCTTCCCTGTCTGCGAACCTAAACTCATCAAAGACGATGCGGCAATCGTGCCCGCAGGATTATCCAATTATAATCTTCTCCATGAAGACCGCAAACAATGGTGGGCGGAATGGCTTTTGGCAGCCGGTGTGCACGGCGTTGAAGATTGGCGCGGCACCACATTTCAAAATCATCTGGCATTAGAGGCCGCCGAAGCTGGCCAAGGCTTTGCGTTGGGCGATCAAATTCTCTGCACTGATAGCATAATGGAAGGCTGGCTGGCTCGACCGTTTAATTTCGACATGAAAGACCATGGCGCATATTGGGTGGTGCGCAAAAAGGGCAGCCGCGAATCCGCCCCTGCGCGGGCATTTAGAGAATGGCTTTTGGGAGAAGTTGTGGAAACCAACCGAAAATTCCAACAAATCAAAGCCCAAGCCTTGAAGCCGCAAGCAAAGTAAGCCACCACTGAGCTTCAGAATGGAGCGAATCTTAAATGGCCGCAAAAGCAAAATATGATTGTCTAAAATGCCCCGGCTATTGTTGTTCATATCCCGTGATCGAAGTTCACAAACGCGATGCCGAACGCATTGCGAAGTATTTTGAAATGCCGTTAGAAAAAGCTGAAAAGAAATACTTCAAAAAAGCCCATGGCTATGAACGCATCATGCGCCGCAAAAAAGATACGATCTACGGAAAAATCTGCCAGTTCTTCGACACTGATGAACGCCGCTGCACCATCTATCACGCAAGGCCCTCAACCTGCCGCGTGTTCCCCGGCGAAGGCCATTGCGGCTATTATGATTTCCTGAAGTTTGAACGCGCAGGACAAGAAGATGAGACTTTTATTTCGGTGACTGACCATAGCGATAATTGATCAGCACACGGAGTAAAAGCCCTCATCCGCCTGTCGGCACCTTCTCCCATTTACAAGGGCAAACGGGAGAAGGCCGATTTGATTTGCCTTCTCCCGTCCTCCTTATGATGGGAGAAGGTGCCGACAAGCGGATGAGGGTTCTTCTCTGGCGCACAAACAATAAGCCCCGCTGCGACATAATTGCGCCAGCGGGGCCACTCGTATCGAGTTTTAGCTTGAAGTGATCCGGATGAATCCGAACCTGTTAAACGTAAGAACGTTTGAATAGAAAATTACTTATTGTGGTGTGGCATTTCGGTCCAGCGCTACCGATATTCAGTTGGCAGTTAAGCCGAAACGTGATCGCGATAAATCGTGATCTTTATTGGTACTTAGGTGGAGTCATAAGCTGCTCCCTATCTGTTAATCTTAAGGCCCAAATCAGCGCCAATCACTGCTGCTGATGTGTTAGATGTTGGACCTGTTGCAGCGAATGTCAAGGATGATTTGCGTTATGATTATTAAATCGTAAATTGTAATAATCTTTACAACAAAGACAAGGCTGAAAATCAGGCGGCCGACAAACTTATAGATCCAATTTCCGCTTTACAACTTCGACAGTGAAACATAACAAGTTCAACTAGGGTGTGGACTCAATTGCACCAGCACCTGAGTGCGAAGATGTAGAGCATTGAGCGGAAGTTTCTGGCGGTTTTTTCGAAGCGAGTTGCGAGCC
>JAYUPT010000210.1:0-7657 GCA_043759965.1 Aestuariivirga sp.
GTGGCATCATCCTTAAAGTGGACAATGACGGTGCCTGGCTCTGGACCCTCATAGAGAATCTTGGCCTTGCCTTCATATATGCGGGTTCGCCTGCTGTTCATGGAGAGAATCCTCATCGACACCCTAACTCAAACCTTATTTAGCACGGCGGCACAATTCCCCTAGAAGAACTTGCTGCCGTTGTGGATAATTTGGTGGCTCATAGCGCGATATATTGCGCTGCACAATCGTTTATATGGTGTTGAATGAGTTGATTTGCTACGGGCGCATGGCTATCTGAGAGCAACGGATTTTGATTTGGAGTTAGCAAAATGACGACATTTGATAAGCGCGAGCAAGGTTTTGAAAGCAAGTTTGCTTTAGATGAAGCAAATTTGTTTAAAGCAACAGCGCGCCGCAACAAGCTTTTGGGCGCATGGGCTGCTGAAAAACTTGGCCTTTCTGGCGATGCTGCCACTGCTTATGCCAAAGATGTGGTGCTGGCTGATTTTGAAGAAGCCGGCGACGAAGATGTTATTCGCAAAGTGGTGGCTGATTTTGCAGCGGGCAAAGTCAATGTGTCGGATCAAGAGATTCGCGGCGCTTTGGATCAATTGATGGCAACAGCCATCGAACAAATCAAGGCTAGCTAATTATGATTGGCTTGCGGGAAAGATTGCACGACGGCAAGCCGTTTTTGTTTAGCTGGATGACCATGGCAAGTGCGCAACTGGCGGGCCAAATTGCACGCCTGCCGTTTGATGGCGTGACCCTTGATTTGCAGCATGGGCTGATTGATTTTGCGGATGCTGCTGCCATGGTGCAGGCCATTGCTGCTGCAGGCAAACCCGCCATACTGCGAGTGCTGTGGAATGACCCTGGCTTGGTGGGCCAAGCTTTGGATTGTGGTGCTTCCGTTGTGATTGCGCCCATGGTGAATTCTAAAGCCCAAGCCGAAGCGCTGGTGAAGGCTGCCAAATATCCTCCTTTAGGCCAGCGCAGTTGGGGTGGCTATGCCATGACCCAAGTGGCCAAGCTCACACCTGCTGAATATTTAAAGCAGGCCAATAGCACCACATTGGTTTTTGCCATGGTTGAAACCCGCGAAGCCTTAGTCGCGCTGAATGACATTGCGGCAGTGCCCGGCCTTGATGGCTTGTTTGTGGGGCCGAGCGATCTTTCCATTGCGCTTTCCAACGGTGCAAAACTTGATCGGCTGAGTGCCGATACTTTGGCCGCTATGGATAAGGTTTCTGCTGCGTGCAAAAAGAATGGTCTTGTTGCCGGAGCATTTGCTGGCAATCCAGAGATTATGAACACTTACATTGCTAAGGGCTTTAATTTTTTGGCCGCAGTGGTTGATGTGGATTTGCTGCGCCAAGGCGCCGAATCTGCGGTTAAAGGTGTGCGGTGAAGGTGAATAAGCTTGATCCGGCCCATGCGGCCATTCTCGATCGCTTGATTGATATGGTTCATGCGGCGGGGCCAATCTCGGCGCAGACTGATAAATACTTCACCAACACGGCCCGCATTGTGGATGCTCATGGTGACCAGACTGTGACCTTCGCCGTGTTTATGCGCAGGCGTGTGGTGGCAGCTTTGGAGCCTGCCATTCGGTTGATCAATCGTTTTGTTCCCGATGCGAAAATTACGCGCTTTGTGGAAGAGGGAGAAGTGGTTCCATCCGAGCATAAGTTGATGGAAGTGACCGGCAGTATGAAGAAGCTTTCAGAAATTGAAACGCTACTTTTGCAAAAAGTTGGCTTCCCATGTGTGAGCGCCAACAACGCTTATGAAATGTGCAGGGCTATTCCAACAGCCGAATTTATGGATATGCACGCGCGCCATGGATCGGGTGCAGAGATGAACATTCTGGCGGCTTATGGTGCCATGGTGGGAAGCCAAGCTGCAAAAAAAGCTGATCGCAATGTGAAGGGGTTTGTTGGTTCTAGCCAAGATTTAACGTCGCCATTTTTTGGTGCTGCACATGGCATGGGCACCATGCCGCATGCGTTGGTGGGCTATGCTGGGGGAGACGTTTTAGCGGCTCTGAAAATGTTTGCTGAAACTTTGCCAGAGGCCAATTCATTGATTGCGCTCGTCGATTACACTGGCGAAGAAATTAAAGACTCGCTGCGGTGTGCTCGGTGGTTTTACGAAGAAGCAGCCATGGATAAACAAGGCAAAACTTTTGGCATTCGCTTAGACACTCATGGTGGGCGCTTTGCTGAAGGGCTGGACTATGAAAAATCAGTTGAAGTTGTGGGCCAATGGTTGAAGGTGCTGGGCGAATATAGCATCGTTGAAACTGTGCTTGGGGGCAGAGCCTTTCAGATGGACCCCGGCAATATTCTTGTCGATAAAGTGCGGCGCATTTTGTTTGGTAAAGGTGTTTCGGTTGCTTCCATTATCCATGCACGTTTGGCGTTGGATGGGGCTGGATTTATGTCTGCGATGATTGTTGGTTCATCCGGTTTTGACCCACAGAAATGCCAAATTATGGCGGCGGCCAAGGCTCCCATTGATATGGTGGGCACGGGCAGCTTTTTACCAGCGACGTTAACCGAGACTTATGCAACGGCAGATATCATTGCTTATAATGGTGTAAAGCGCGTGAAGGTTGGTCGCGAGTTCCTGCTCTAAACGAGTGACAATTGCGTGAATCTGATTTTACTGTAATAATTGCTGACACTGTTTAGCGGGGGCTAATTCGGTTGGAGGATTTTCGTGAAGAAAATTATTTTGGCGCTGCTCAGCGTCCTTCTAATTACAGGCTTTATTTCTGCCCCAAGTTACGCAAAAGCTACACACGCAAAGCATCGTGTAGTTCGCAAGCTTGCTGCCCCGCCAATTGTTGTGGCCACTATTGATATTTCATCGCAAACGATGAGTGTGCGGGTGAATGGATGGCCAACTGGTTATTGGAAAGTTTCTACTGCGCGGGCTGGTTATCATACACCACGCGGAACTTACCGCGTAACGCGCATGGCAAAGGTTTATTACTCACGGAAATATGACAATTCGCCAATGCCAAACTCGGTGTTCTTTTATGGCGGCTATGCCATTCACGGTTCTGGTTACATAAAAAGTTTAGGGCGACCTGCATCGCACGGGTGTGTGCGATTGCACCCCAGCCACGCTGCTGCGTTTTTTGCAATGGTAAAGCGTTATGGCCCTTCACGAACTCGGATTACATTGACCAACTGATATGGGCCGTGTTGCACTCATAACAGGCGGTGCTCAAGGCATTGGGGCTGCTACTGCAAAGCAGTTTTTGAAAGACGGGTTTGCTGGCGTTGTGTTGCTTGATCGCAATGCAGGGCGACTTGCTTTGGAAGCAGAGGCTTTGCGCGTGTTGGGCAATGTTGAAACCTTAGCGGCCGATTTGCGCGATGATGCAACGCCTGCCAAAGCCGTGGCTTTAGCAATTGAAAAATTTGGCAGGTTTGATGTTTTGGTCAATGCTGCTGGCAGTACAGTGCGGGGCGGAATTGCAGATACGACGCTCGAAACTTATCACACACTGTTTGATGTGAATGTTAAAGCGCCGCTATTTTTAATGCAGGAGGCTGCCAAGCATATGGTGGCTGCCAAGCGCGGTGTTATCATCAATGTGGCTTCGATGATTGCTTATGGTGGGCCACCAAATTTGGCCAGTTATAGTGCTTCTAAAGCTGCCCTCATGATGCTCACCAAACATGCGGCAAACACATTTAAGCGTGATGGCGTTCGGGCTTTTTGTGTCAATCTTGGTTGGGTGAACACTGAAGGTGAACACGCATTGCAAACAGGGTTTCACAAGCTTCCTGAAAATTGGCACGAAACGATAGGCAATCGCATGCCCGCTGGCCGCCTGATTGAACCAGATGATGTGGCAGGGCTTATGGCTTATCTGGTTTCCTCATCGGCTGCGATGATGAATGGGGCGGTTATTGATTATGAGCAAATGCCGCTTGGCGCGTTTGACGTGCATCCGGCCTTGGGGCCGGAATAATTAGCCAAGCTCCAGCACAACAATTTCCGGTGGGCTGCCAAAGCGGATGGGCATGATGCTACACCCTAAGCCGCCAGAGACAACGAGGTGTTTTTTGTTTTCAATAATATGCCCATAGGCGAATCGGTCCCCATATTTTGAGGGCACGACCAAAGCTTTACCGAATATCCGAACTTGGCCGCCATGGGTGTGGCCGCTTAATGTGAGCGACACTCGCTCTGGAACTTCGGTGAAAAGATCAGGTTCATGGGCCATGTGGATGATGGGGGCACCGTCAGTCACTTGGGCGAGGGTTGCGGGTAAATCTGCGCGGCTTTCAAAACTGCGGAAATTGCCTTTTTTGATGGCCACTGTAGAAGCCGTGCCAGAGAGCCAAAACTTCAATCCCTCTTTTGTCAATTGCACGGCCCTATTTTCCAACACGGGAATGCCTGCATCTTCAAATGCCTTTTGCGCTACTGTTGGCCCGTGCCCTAGTTTTTGCGCTGTAAGATCATCCCACCAATCATGGTTGCCGCAAATGGCATATGCGCCCAAATTGGCGCGCAGTTCTTTGGCGGCATTGGCTGCGTGCTGAACTGGCACTGTGCCGGTGCGGAAAAAATGGCCTGCAACATAATCACCCATGAGCAAATGCAGATCGGGTTCTAATGTGTTTGCAGTTTTGATTATGTTTTGCCAGCGGCTGAGCGGCATGTGGGGTTCAACCAAATGCGGATCAGCTAACATTACGACGCGCAGTTTTAATCCCTCTGTCCAACGCGGGGGCGTGAATTTATAGGTTACGGTGCGCAACCTAAAACCTGGTTCGATTATAGCGGCATAGGTAACTCCGCTAAGGCCACCCAGAGAAAGGCCGCCTAACCATTGCAAAACTTTTCTACGATTGATCATGCTGCGGCCTTAAAGCGATGCTGTGGCAGAATCGCGGCCAGTTTGCGCTTCGGCCAAACACCAATCGCGAAAAGCATTCACAATGGGCGCATCCTTCGTGTCGAGCCTTGTGATCAAATGATAAGAGAATGCGCTGGGAGCTTTCAATGAAAGTTCAAAAGGTTTGACCAAGCGGCCCGCCGCCAAATCATCAGCCACCAGATTTGAATCACCCAGTGCTACGCCTTGTCCATCCAATGCGGCTTGAATGCCGAGTGAGGTTTGGCTGAAATGTAATCCGCGTTTATCGTCAAAATCCATAATACCTGCAGCTTGCATCCACATGCGCCAATTGGGCCAAAGGGAGCCTGCATCCCAATCCAAATGAATCAATGTGTGGCGCAGCAAATCGCGTGGGGTGCGTAAGGGCTTTTCTTTGGTGATGAGAGCAGGGTGGCACACGGGTGATAGGCTATCTCTAAACAAAAGATCAGCGCGCAAACCCGGATATTTGCCAGCGCCAAACCTTATGCCCACGTCAATATCGTCGCGGTCGAAATCTATTAATGTGTTCGACACATCAATTCTCACATCAGCACCGGGCACTGCAGCTAGAAAACCATCCAAGCGCGGCACCAGCCATTTTGCGGCCACCGAAGGTGTGGATGAAACGCGGATTTGGTTGCGGTTTTCTAAGCGCTTGATGCGGTGTAAGGCACGCATAAGCACTTCAATTGATTCATGGGCTGCCGTGTGCAGTATCTCGCCCTCGCGCGTGAGCCGCATGGAGCGGCTGGTGCGGATGAAAAGTGTGATGCGGAGCTGGTCTTCAAGCTCTTTGATTTGATGGCTAATGGCGGCTGGTGTTACGCCTATTTCATCTGCAGCTTTGGTGAAGCTCAAATGATTGGCTGCCGCATCAAAGGCGCGCAGCGAACGGAGACCGGGAAATTGTTCAATCATGGCTGAAATGTGCTCATCTTCAAACTAAATTTGATGATCAAGTGAGAATTAGTCGTTTTACTAGGAAAATACAATGGCCTATACAACAATCATCAACAAAAATTAATGAAAGTTAAGAACTATGACCCGCGCTATCAACCTTGCTCTTTCCCACATTGAAGCCCGCAGTTTCGCTCTGCCAAGCTTTGAGCGTTTGCGCAATGCTGTGGTTCGCGCCACGCAGGTTGATGCAACTGCGGCAGCAATTTATTCCAACAATGAAGCCATTCGCGGTTCTTCACGCGGGTGGATGGTTTAACCTAACTCCTCGGTCGCCCCTCGGCGATAAACTGCCTCGTCTGCTTCGTGCAGACGAGGTTTTTTTATTTTCCCTTCCACACGGGTTTGCGCTTTTCGGCAAAGGCCTTGGCACCTTCCACCTGATCTTCACTTGAGTAGAGTTTATCCACCGTTGCCAGCTTGCGCTTGGTGACAAGATCAAAGGCGTGCTGCACGGGCAAGTGAGCGGTCTCTCTGGCGATTTGTTTGATGGCGGCAAACACCAATGGCGGGCCAGCGGCTAATTGATCTGCCAATTCGCGCGCACGGGCCATCAGGTTTTCAGGCTTCACCACTTCATTGATCAGGCCCCAGTGTTTCGCCTCGGTTGTGTCAATGCGGCGGCCAGTGAAAAGCATCTCCATGGCCACATGATAAGGAATGCGGCGCGGTAGTTTTATGGTGGCAGCATCGGCCACGGTGCCGGAATTTATTTCGGGCAGAGCGAAAGTTGCGTGTTCAACGGCAATAATAATGTCGCATGAAATCATAATCTCAAACCCGCCGCCAAAGGCTAGGCCATTGACAGCGCAGATTACCGGCTTGTTGAGGCCTGGCAATTCTTGCAAGCCACCAAAGCCGCCCACACCATAATCCGAGTCCGGCGCTTCGCCTTGAGCTGCCGCCTTCAAATCCCAACCGGGGCAGAAGAATTTATCGCCCGTGCTGGTGAGGATAGCCACACGCAATTCCGGATCATCACGGAAACTCGCAAAAATGTCCCCCATGATACGCGAGGTGGCCGCATCAATAGCATTGGCTTTGGGGCGGTCAATGGTGACTTCGAGGATGGCACCGCGGCGGGAGGTGTGGATGGGGTTGGTCATGGCTTCCTCATTTTTATCAACGCATCTGCTGCGATGGCGCCTTGGTGCAGAACGAAGAGGGGGTTGATGTCGAGTTCTTCGATATGGTCTTTATAGGCAGCGGCAAAGGCGCAGACGGATTCGATGGCGGCGATGGTGGCGGCTTGGTCGCCGGATTTTCCGCGGAAACCCTCGATAAGCTTCCACACGCGTAAACTCCTCAGTGTACGGATGATTTCATCTTGTGTTGTAGGCAGGAGGAGGGTGACTGAGTCTTTGAGCAGTTCGGTGAATATGCCACCTGCACCGATGACCAGTGCCAAGCCAAATTGCGGATCTGAGTGCACGCCGATGATGAGTTCGGCGACTGCGCCTTGCACCATTTTTTCGATGAGGAGTTCATTGCCTAATTTCGCCATACGAGCGGTGGCGGCTTCTACTTCTTCAGCATTGCGAAGATTAAGCACCACGCCGCCTGCTTCAGTTTTGTGCAAGATGGTTGAAGAAGAGATTTTTAGGGCGACGGGGTAGCCGAGTTGATTTGCGGTTTTAACAGCTGCGCTGGGAGAGCAAATTTGGCCCGCAGGAACAGCCAAACCAAATTTTTTTAGTAACAGCTTGCCTTCCCATTCTGTCATCCCGTCGAAAGACGGGACCCAGGAATCCATGTTCGATGCGCGTTGTTCTGGGTCCCGACTTTCGTCGGGATGACTATTTAATTTCC
>JAYUPT010000211.1:0-7632 GCA_043759965.1 Aestuariivirga sp.
CCAGTTTTCTTTCAGTGCTCGCCGCATCAATGCGGCTTGCGTTTCGGGGGCAAGGCCACCGATTGGTGGATCTCGGTCCAAATTGGTGGGAAAGGCATAGCCTTCAGCACAGGCGGCGATGGCATTATGGGCGGAACGCTTATCCAAGTTTAACTTTTGCAACACCGGATAAAGGGTAGCACTCATGCGCGCACGGTCCATCGATTCCATGGCGCGCCCATAAGCTGAACTTACTTGCAGCAAATTGCCCATGCGCCGTTTGTCGGAGGTTTTGTTGTGGCCTGCGGCATGGAAAAGTGCAGGATTGAAAAATGCCATGTCGCCCTTTTCCAAAGGCAGCTGCGTGTAATTGGCGTTGAAATACTCTTTAAACTCTGGTTTGCGCAACGCAAAATAACCGGGTGCAAAGGTTTGACTGAAGGGCATATAAAGTGTGGGGCCAGTTTCAAGCGGCATATCGACATGGGCGACAGCCCCTTGCAGCGTGAGTGCTGGCGACAACAAATGGGCGTGGGCTGGAAAAGTTGAAATCTCTGCTGCCGTTTGAAAACCCATATGATAATCACGGTGCACTGATTGGGCTTCGCCACCGGGATTGACCACATTCACTTGTGCTGTGATTTGATAACCGGTGCCAAGCCACGCCTCGCTCACCATGGCGATCATTTCATTGGCATAGTAACGCGCAAAACATGCGGGGTCTCGCAATGCAATTTTTTCGAGCGCATTCCAAATGCGGTCGTTTGACCCGGCTTTGGCGAAATGATCGCCTGCACTGGTGTTGGTTGCATGTTGCTCGGCAATGATCGCATCAAAATGGGCGCTCATCTGGTCGAGTGCTGCCATATCTGTGAGAGCGCTTTTGAGCACCACGATTCCGGGGCCAGACAGAAATACCTCGGCCCATTCTGCCATCACCGCTTTGCGGCCTTCAGCATTAACGGCAATTTTTATAATTGCGGCGCTGTCATAGATTGGCACATTTTTTTCAATGGCCGCAGCGTATGGATAATCGAGTGGATCCGTTTTACGGGCGATCAGATTTTTGAAATCTGCAAGATTGCAAGAATCTGGTGTTAGCCACACACGGTAAGAACGCTGAGCAATGATACTATCTTTCTTCATGTTGAAGCATCCCTGAATGGCTTGTGGTTTACAGACTATCAGGTGCTATCCTGCCATGCCAGCGTGCTAACCATATTCTATCAGCAAGTGTCAGATTGGCGCAGTGCTTGCATTGCTATCCCTAAGCACAGCAGTGTGCCAAATGCAGACAGGTTAACCGTGAATAAGAGCACAGTGGAAACACGCATTGACTGGGTGGATTATGCCAAGGGCATTTGTATCATTCTTGTTGTGATGATGCATTCTACGTTGGGCGTGGAAAAAGCCGCTGGCGAACTCTCGTGGTTGCATGGCTTTATTGAATGGGCCAAGCCCTTCCGCATGCCAGATTTTTTTATGATCTCTGGCCTGTTCTTGGCCAGCCGCATTGATAAGCCGTGGCGCAACTATCTCGACACCAAAGTTTTGCACTTTGCCTATTTCTATGTTTTGTGGATGACCATACAAACTTTCACACGCTCATCGGACGTTTTGCAAAGTGAAGGCATTTCAAGCTTTTTAAAACTCTATCTCGAAGGTTTTTATGAACCTTACGGCACCTTGTGGTTCATCTATCTTTTGGCGATTTTCTTTGTAGTAACCAAAGTTTTGCGACAAGTTCCCGCACTTCTCATTTTTGCAATTGCCGCGCTTTTGGAAGTGGCCCCCATTGAAACTGGCTTCATGGTGATTGATGAATTCGCTTCGCGTTATGTTTATTTCTTTGCTGGCTTCTGGATGGCGAAATATATTTTGAATTATGCTGCGTTAGTAAGTGCGCGCTCCATTATTGTCATTTTTAGTGGATTGGTCATTTGGGGCATTGCCAATTATTATGTCGTCCAAGCGGGTTACTCAAATTTACCAGGAATCAGTCTGCTTATGGGCTTTGTTGGAGCGGCGGCAGTGGTGAGCGCTGGGGTGTTTCTGACACAAACTAAAGTCGCCAATGCCGTTCGTTATTGCGGTGAGAATTCCATTGTTATTTATTTATCTTTCTCACTCTTCATGGCGCCAGCGCGCGTGCTGCTTTTGAAGTTTGCGCCCAGTTTAGATTTGGGCCTCATCTCACTTGCAGCCACCGCAAGCGGCATCATTTGCCCCATTGCGCTATATTGGGTGACCAAGCGCACTGTATTCTCATTCTTGTTCACAAGACCACAGTGGGCAAAGCTGGCAAAACCGAAAGCACAATGGCATAGTGCTGATCATGTCAAACTCAACACAGTTAAAAGCCGGTGATCATCTCTATTTAATTGATGGCTCGGGCTATATTTTTAGAGCTTATCATGCCCTGCCGCCGCTCGCGCGCAAAACAGATGGTTTGCCGGTGGGGGCTGTGCAAGGCTTTTGCAACATGCTGTGGAAACTGCTCGAAGAAAAATCAGGCGAGAAGAAGCCCACGCATTTGGCGGTGATTTTTGATCATTCTGGCAAAACCTTCCGCAATGATTTCTATCCTGAATATAAGGCCAATCGCCCAGAGGCTCCGGCTGATTTGCGCCCGCAATTTGGATTGATCCGTCAAGCAACACGCGCCTTTAATGTGGCTTGTGTGGAGATGGAAAATTTTGAAGCTGATGATCTGATCGCCACTTACACAAGACAAGCGGTGGAAGCTGGTGCCACGGTTCGGATTGTCACGAGCGACAAAGATTTAATGCAGCTCATAAAGCCCGGTGTCACATTGCTGGACACCATGAAGGATAAAGAAATTTCTGACGCTGAAGTGTTTGAAAAATTCGGTGTGACACCAGATAAGGTGATTGAGGTACAAGCGCTGGCCGGAGATTCCGTTGATAATGTGCCAGGTGTGCCGGGCATTGGTTTGAAAACTGGGGCAGAGTTGATCAACCTTTATGGCAATCTTGAAACGCTGCTTGAGAAAGCTTCGGAGATTAAACAAAACAAACGCCGCGAAAACCTGATTGCCTTTGCCGAGCAAGCGCGCATTTCAAAACGCCTTGTAACTTTGGACCAGCAGGTTCCAATCACTCAAGATCTGGGCAGCTTTGCTGTCGACGTGCCGCGTGCGTCTGAGCTCATTGGATTTCTGAAAGCGATGGAGTTTACCAGTTTTACGCGCAAGATTGCGGCGGCCTTGGATGCCAGCAGTGATGCGATTGATGCGGTGCCGGTTACGTTTTTACATTGGCCTCCAGAGGGCGGGATTCCTTCACCCAGTGAGCCGTCATTCCTGCGCAGGCGGGAACCTGCCACAAGTGAGCCACCAGCAGATTCCCGCTTGCTCGGGAATGACGACATAAAGAGTGAGGATGATAGCGAGGTCCGTTTAAAATCTATTCCCGTCACCCATGCCGATTATGAAACCATAACCACGCTTGAATCTTTAGAGCGTTGGATCGCCGCTGCCACTGCCCAAGGCTTTGTGTGTATCGACACTGAAACTGATTCCCTTGATGCCATGCAAGCCAATATCGTTGGCGTGTCTCTGGCCACGGCTTCGGGTAAAGCCTGTTATATTCCGCTGGCCCATCAAGGCGCAGGCGATGGGTTGTTCAGCGCTGGGTTAATTGCCGGCCAAATTCCGCGAGAGCAGGCACTGGAAAAACTGAAGCCGCTGTTTGAAAATCCAAGCGTTCTTAAAATTGGCCAGAACTTGAAATATGATATGCTGCTGCTCTCGAATTACGGTATCAGCGTTGCTCCTTTAGATGATACCATGCTGCTGTCTTATGTGATTGAATCAGGCGATGTGGGGCATAGCATGGATGAGCTTTCGCAGCGCCACTTAGGCCACAAGCCTATTGCCTTTAAAGACGTGGCCGGCAGTGGCAAATCATCAATCACCTTTGACCGCGTGGCCATTGATAAAGCCACGGCCTATGCCGCCGAAGATGCGGACATTACATTGCGGCTGTGGATGCTGCTGAAGCCGCGCTTGCTCAAAATGCATAAGGTGACGGTTTATGAAACTTTAGAACGCCCGTTGGTTCCTGTGCTCATGCAAATGGAGCGCGAAGGCATTGAAGTTGATCGCAGTGTGTTGGCAAAGCTCTCATCTGAATTTGCCACCAAGCAGGGTGCGGTCGAAACTGAAATTCACACTCTTGCTGGTCAATCATTTAACATCGGTTCGCCAAAGCAATTGGGCGATATTTTGTTTGGCAAAATGCAATTGCCCGGCGGCCGCAAAACTGCGACAGGCGCTTGGAGCACTGACTCTGATGCGCTTGATGATTTGGCAACCCAAGGCATTGACCTTGCCAAAAAAGTTTTGGAATGGCGGCAGCTTGCGAAACTGCGCTCAACTTATACGGATGCTTTGCCTGAATTCATAAACCCCAAAACTGGCCGCGTTCATACCTCCTATGCGATGGCCTCTACCTCAACTGGCCGTCTCTCCTCCACCGATCCAAATTTGCAAAACATCCCGGTGCGTACCGATGATGGTAGGCGCATTCGCACGGCCTTTGTTGCACCAACTGGATCAAAACTGATCAGTGCGGACTATTCACAAATTGAACTGCGTGTGCTGGCCCATGTGGCTGATATTCCGCAGCTTAAAAAAGCCTTCGCTGATGGTTTGGATATTCATGCCATGACCGCGAGTGAAATGTTTGGCGTGCCGATTGAAGGCATGGAATCTTCCGTGCGTCGCCGCGCCAAAGCCATCAACTTCGGAATTATTTATGGCATTTCAGCTTTTGGCCTCGCCAATCAATTGTCGATCAGCCGCGAAGAAGCGGGGGAATATATCCGCACTTATTTCAAGCGTTTCCCAGGTATTAAAGATTATATGGAGGCCACCAAAAAATTCGCCCATGACAAAGGTTATGTTGAAACCATCTTCGGGCGGCGCATGCATTTCCCGCGCATCAATTCGCCAAATGCTTCAGAAAAAGCTTTTCTCGAACGCGCTTCAATCAATGCTCCCATTCAAGGTTCAGCCGCTGATATTATTCGCCGCGCCATGGTGCGGATGATGCCTGCGCTACAAGAGGCAGGCTTAAAAGCCCGCATGTTGCTGCAAGTGCATGACGAGTTGATATTTGAATGCCCTGATAATGAGATCGAAGCGACACTGCCTTTGGTGCAGAAAATTATGATCAAAGCGCCCGAACCAGCTCTTAAATTGGCAGTGCCCTTGCAGGTAGATGCCCGCTCCGCAAAGAATTGGGATGAGGCGCATTAGAGCGTTTTGACTTTTCATGGAAAAGTCAAAATCGCCCTAAGTCTCGGTGGTCGATCAATTTTTCTGAACTTTGACGATTCCGCCAAAGTTCAGATTGATCTAATCAGGCAGGTGTGCCCAGCACCGCAACACCAAGCACAATCATGGCAATGCCCAACCATTGCCATGCCGTTACTTTTTCTTTCAAGAACAACATTGCGAGCAGAACTGAAATAGCACCATAAGCACTAATGCCCATGGCACCAAATTCTTTGCCGGGTAAGCGCCCCATGTAGTTTATGGCCGCCACCGCAGCCACATCCAAACTGGCCATGATGGCAATGCCGCCCCAGGCCGCCTTGCCAATTTTTTTCACCTCTGGCTTTTCAATAAAAATGAACGGCATGAGAAACAAAGCCGCAGGCAAGCGCGAAAGGCCCGTGGTTTCAAGCTCGCCAAGTGACGTGCTGATCATTTGGCCCAGCACAACTGAAGCTGCAAAACACACAACCGCCAAATTGCAAAATAAAATGAGTGGAATAATTTTGCCTTTGGCCACGCTGCGAAGGCCTCCATCTTCCGCTCCCATGCGCCCAACCACCACGGCTCCCGCCAAAATCAAACCGACAGCGCCATACTGAATTGCACTTGGGGCAAGCCCAGTGAAAAGCCCCCACAAAACCACAAGTGCGGGATAACCCGCCGTGAATGGCCCCACGATGGAAACTGGGGCCAAGCTGAAGGCTTTGAACAAGCTGCTCACGGCAATGCCATAAATCACGCCAAGTGCTAAAAGCAAAAGGAGTGTTGAAGCGGATGCTTGCAACAATGATCCGCTGCTGATTGCAAATCCGCTTAATAACGCTGCCCCCACAAGCATGGTGGCCACGGCCATACGGTATGAACCAATAGCTGCAGCATACTTACGCGCCAGCAAATCATGCACCGACCAACACGTTGCAGAAAACAATCCAATCAAAATTGCGAGCATAAAAATTTCCTTTGCAAGGTCATAGCAGCACAAGGCGCTTGCCCCAATGACGGTTTTGCATGACGGCATGACTGGAAACGACTGACATTCACGAATTTTGAGCCTAACATGGTCCTATGTTTTTATCGGTCTTTGATCTGTTCAAAATTGGCATTGGCCCCTCATCGTCTCACACCATGGGGCCGATGGTGGCGGCGCATCGGTTTTTGGAAATCGCTCGTGGGCAACAAAATACGTCCCGCCTCACGGCCACTTTGCATGGCTCATTGGCCTTCACTGGCAAGGGCCATGGCAGCGACCGCGCTGTGGTGCTGGGGCTTGCTGGCGAAAACCCGCAAGACATTGACCCTGATAAGGTTGAGCAGATCATTGCTAATTTGAAATCCATCGATATTGGCCACGAGATTAGCTTTGATGCGACGCGCGATGTTATTTTTGATTTTGGCCCCGCCCTTAAAGGCCATGCCAATGGTTTGGTGTTCCGCTTGCTTGATAAAGACGGCGCCGAGATTTTGAGCGAGACTTATTTTTCAATTGGTGGCGGCTTTGTGCAAACTGAAGCTGAGCGAGGCCTTAAAAAAATTGATGTCACCATCAAGGTGCCGCATCCTTTCAGCAATGCCGCACAGATGCTGGACATGGGAGCAAAGTCTGGCCTTTCCGTTGTGGCAATGAAACGCGCCAATGAAACTGTTGGTATGAGCAGTGCAGAACTTGATGCCGGGTTAGATCGTATTTGGGATGCTATGAATGCTTGCATGAACCGTGGCTTGAAAGCCCACGGCATTTTGCCGGGCGGCTTAAAAGTGAAGCGCCGCGCAGCAGATATTTTTGTAAAGCTGAAAGCTGAGCAGGGCGATAATTCCGTTCAACCGCATCAGATTATGGATTTTCTTTCGGTTTATGGCATGGCCGTGAATGAAGAAAATGCCGGCGGTGGCAAAGTGGTGACAGCCCCCACCAATGGTGCTGCAGGTGTGGTGCCTGCCGTGATCCGTTATTATCTAGATCATTGCATTGGTGCTGATCAAGTAGGCATCAGAACCTTCCTTCTGGCCGCAGCAGCTATTGGCGGCATCATTAAACACAACGCTTCAATTTCGGGCGCCGAAGTTGGCTGCCAAGGCGAAGTTGGCTCAGCCTCGGCCATGGCTGCCGCTGGATTATGCGCGGCCTTAGGGGGCACCAATGAGCAAGTGGAAAACGCCGCTGAAATTGCGCTTGAACATCACCTCGGCATGACCTGTGATCCCGTGGGTGGCTTGGTGCAAGTGCCGTGCATTGAACGCAATGCCTTTGGCGCGGTGAAAGCCGTAACCGCCGCATCATTAGCTTTGCGCGGTGATGGCAAGCATCTGGTGCATCTAGACTCATGCGTTGAAACCATGCGCCAAACGGGCTT
>JAYUPT010000212.1:0-2979 GCA_043759965.1 Aestuariivirga sp.
AAACCCAGAGACTTAAAGGCAGATCAAAAGGCTGCGACAAAGGTTTTGCAGGAAGGTGCCACTGGCCGAAAGAAAGGTGCTATCGCAGCCGTTAAAAAATTGCCAGATCGCGTGATTCAAAGTCGCTGATCTCACACTTCAACATTGGAGAAATTAAAATGCGCGGCATTGTGCTTTGGGCTTTAGGCCTTCCAATTTCTGTGATTATTTTACTTTACGTCTTTAACATCCTTTAATCACGGTACGTTTCGCACAGCCCCTTTGGCAGCGCTGGTGGCAAACGCTGCGTAAGCGCGAAGGGCTGTTGTCACCTTGCGGGGACGCGACTTTAAAGGCGTCCACGCGGCTTTGCCCCTTGCCAGTTGAGCAGCACGGCGGGCTTCGATTTCAGTGTCGCTCACGGCCAGATTGATGGTCCGGTTGGGAATATCGATCTCGATGGTGTCGCCTGTGTTTACCAGCGCAATGAGGCCACCTTCTTCAGCTTCTGGCGAAACGTGGCCAATGCTGAGGCCCGATGTGCCACCAGAGAAGCGGCCATCCGTAATCAGAGCGCAAGCTTTACCGAGGCCTTTGGATTTGATGTAGCTTGTCGGGTAAAGCATTTCCTGCATGCCGGGGCCACCGCGTGGGCCTTCATAGCGGATTACCACCACGTCTCCGGCTTTCACTTCACCATTGAGAATGCCTGCCACCGCAGTATCTTGGCTTTCAAACACCACGGCTGGACCAGTGAATTTCAAAATGCTCTCATCCACGCCTGCGGTTTTAACAATACAACCCTCCAATGCGATGTTGCCCTTGAGCACTGCCAAGCCACCATCTTTTGAAAACGCATGTTCAACCGAGCGGATGGCACCATTTTCACGGTCCACATCCAAATCATCCCAACGGCGCGATTGTGAGAATGCGGTTTGTGATGGCACACCACCGGGGGCGGCCAAGAAAAAGTCGCGCACGGTTTGGGAGTTGGTGCGTGTTACATCCCAATGATTGATCGCAGCACCTAAAGTGGCCGAATGCACAGTGGGCAAATCGCTGTGAATGAGTCCGGCTTTTTCCAGTTCACCGAGGATCGACATGATGCCGCCTGCGCGATGCACATCTTCCATATGCACATCTGATTTTGCCGGAGCCACTTTGCTGATGCAGGGCACGCGGCGCGACAAACGATCAATATCATCCATGGTAAAATCAATGTTGCCTTCATGGGCAGCAGCAAGAATGTGCAACACTGTGTTGGTGGAACCGCCCATGGCGATATCCAGCGTCATGGCGTTTTCAAAAGCTTTGAAGCTGGCCACATTGCGCGGCAACACGCTTTCATCATTCTGCTCATAATAACGTTTGGCAATATCAACAATCAAATGACCAGCTTCGAGGAATAGGCGCTTGCGATCAGAATGCGTGGCCAGCGTTGAACCGTTGCCGGGCAGCGAAAGGCCAAGTGCCTCGGTGAGGCAATTCATTGAATTGGCGGTGAACATGCCAGAGCAGCTGCCGCATGTGGGGCAGGCGCTGCGCTCAATCACGTCCACTTCTTCGTCGGAATACTTATCATCCGCAGCAGCCACCATGGCATCGACCAAATCCAGAGCCTTAATTTTGCCGGAAGGTGCCAAATATTTACCAGCCTCCATCGGCCCACCGGAAACAAACACCGAAGGAATGTTAAGGCGCATTGAAGCCATCAACATGCCGGGGGTGATCTTATCGCAATTGGAAATGCACACCATGGCATCAGCGCAATGGGCGTTCACCATATACTCAACAGAGTCCGCAATGATTTCGCGCGAGGGCAGGGAATACAACATTCCGTCATGGCCCATGGCAATGCCATCATCCACCGCAATAGTGTTAAACTCTTTGGCCACACCACCTGCTGCTTCAATTTCTCGCGCAACCAATTGGCCTAAATCTTTCAAATGTACATGGCCCGGCACAAACTGCGTGAAGCTATTGACCACCGCAATAATCGGTTTACCAAAATCACCGTCCTTCATGCCAGTGGCGCGCCACAGGCCGCGTGCGCCTGCCATGTTGCGGCCATGAGTGGTGGTGCGAGATCTATAAACAGGCATCGGTCAGTTCCTTAAATAAAATGTTGAAGCGCTTTTAGCGGTTTCATGCGTGGGGGGAAAGCGTTGGTTTTCAAGTGGTGCCATGTAAATATAAAGGAGCAAATAAATAGGTCTTGAAATCCACCCAAATCCCACCACCTGTTGTCCGTAAACAACTGGAGGCAATACAATGACTGATACAGCTGGTGCGGCCACACATGAGTTTGGTCGCCGCGAACACAACCACCGCTGCGGTGGGCGGATGAACACAAAGCCATGGTCGATCTATGAAGTCGGCGCGGTTATTGGAGCATTTGTGGTTTTTTGGCCACTTGGGCTTGTTGCCCTGTTTGTAAAAATGAAAAAAGGCGAACTTTGGAACGGAGCATCAAGCATGCAAGCACCTTGGGCCAATTGGCAGAAGCACTCTGAAAATGCTTCTAATTTTGCTGGCAACTGGCAGCGCAACACTGGTTTCAGTGGCAATGCTGCCTTTGATGATTACCGCAAAGTTGAAATCGAAAAGCTTGAAGCCCAACGCCGCAAGCTTGACGCAGAACGCAAAGCCTTTGATGAGTTCTTGAGCAAGCTGCGCCACGCCAAAGACCGCGAAGATTTTGAACGCTTCATGGCCGATAGGAATGCGCCACAGGTTTAAGAAACGGCTCTATGCTGTGAAAACAAATAATCGTCATTCCCGCCTGCGCGGGAATGACGGTTTTTTTGATTCAAATAGAAACTCAACGCACCAAAATATTCGTAAACTGCCAAGGATCCTTTTTATCAATGGGCTCCACAAACAATCCATCAATACTCTTCAGCGGGTTCCAATCGGTATAGACTCCGCCCACTGGCCCCAAATATGGCATTTGCAATTCCAAACAGCGTTGGAAATCCATTTCATCCGTTTCAACAATGC
>JAYUPT010000213.1:0-7608 GCA_043759965.1 Aestuariivirga sp.
GGGCGCAACCGCGCGTAAGGGCCAATGCGTGCACCTTCCCCAATCACCGCACCTTCAATATGCGAGAAGGCCAAAATTTCCACGCCGTTGCCAACGGTAACTCCAGGGCCAAAAATCACATTAGGTTCAATCACTACATCTTGGCCAATTACTGTATCGGCGGAAAAGAACACTGATGAAGGATCAACCAATGTGGCCCCTCCCAACATTGCATTTCTGCGGCAGCGATTTTGAAAACCTTCTTCAATTGCAGAAAGCTGAATGCGATCATTCACGCCAGCCACTTCCGCTTCACCACAAACCGAAAGCGCAACTGCAAAACCTGCATCAATAGTGAGGCCCACTAAATCTGTTAAGTAATATTCTTTTTTGGCGTTGGCATTGTGGAGCTTGGGCACAAGTTGCCAGAGCAATTTGCTATCAATCGCAATGATGCCGGAGTTACAAAGTTTGATGCGCTGTTCGGCTGGCGAAGCATCAAGCTGTTCACGAATTGCGGTAACGCTGCCGCCCACTTGAATCAAGCGGCCATAACCATGCGGGTTATCTGCTTCGAAACCTAATACTGCCATGGGATGAGCGGCATCAATCTTAGCAAGCAACGCTTGCAAAGTTGACGTTTGAATGAGCGGCACATCACCGTAAAGAACGAGAACTGTACCACTAAAACCCAGCAGCGCGTCTCGTGCCATTGAAATTGCATGGCCGGTGCCTAAGCGATCAACCTGTGCTGCAAATTGGCAATCAGCAAAATACTTGCGAGATTCGGAGCGCACCATATCCGCACTTGGCCCATGCACTACAACAGGCAATTTTGGTTTCAATCCGGTTGCCGCTGCAAGCACATGGCCAACCATCGACCGGTTTGCAACTTTGTGCAAAAC
Organism: Aestuariivirga sp.; assembly: GCA_043759965.1. Lineage (GTDB taxonomy): Bacteria > Pseudomonadota > Alphaproteobacteria > Rhizobiales > Aestuariivirgaceae > Aestuariivirga. The sequence continues at coordinate 885 of JAYUPT010000213.1, forward strand.
TTTAGGCAAAGCCGAGCGCATCCGCGTTCCCATACCGGCCGCCAACACCACAATAGCAAGATCAGACATAATCACCCCATACGAATCCAACCGCTTTTCTACCTGCGAGTAGTGTTTAGTCCCTTATAATTGTGGCGTTTTTTCAATCTTGGTAAATGAAGTATAAAAACATGATTACGCTCTTGACCATATGTTGCGCCGCAACTATGTTCCGCCCGCTTTCACGGACTCAATGTAAGTTCAGTGATGTGGGGGCCCATAGCTCAGCGGTAGAGCATCTGACTTTTAATCAGAGGGTCGTGGGTTCGAATCCCGCTGGGCTCACCAACAAAATCAAAGACATATAAATCTCGAATGGAATGGCGGTTTGGCCATTACTTTTGGAGTGCTCAAACAAAAACGCCCTGCCCCTCAGTTTAAACTTCGGGGGAAGGCGCTTTATTTGAGAGTTAATATAGATCAATCATATGATGGTGTTTTGACTTTGAGCAAAACAACAAAGCATTTCAAGAATGAAATTTTCATTCTTAAGTTTTTGGAAATTATCTTCTAACTTTGGTTTTTAGGTCTTTGAATCTGCTTACAATTACGCTGGCAAGAATCTTTCAACTAAGCTGGCCCAGAACTGGGTGCCTTTCACCAAAAGCTCATCATTGAAATCATAGCCAGAATCATGGAGGCCCTTGCTGTTGCCATTGCCCATGCCGAAATAGCAGCCGGGCACCGCTTCTAACATAAACGAGAAATCTTCCGAGAACATATAAGGGCCTGGCATTTCCACACGGCGCAAATCTTGGCCCAAACTTTGGGCAACATCACGAACAACTTGCGCAGATGCAGCATCATTAAAACAGGCTGGATAAGAAATACCTTGGCCATATTCCACATCCGCCACGCAGCCAAATGATGCCGCTTGCTGGTGCAAAATTGCAGGGATGCGCTGGGCCATCAATTTTTGCATTTCGGGCGAGCAGGTGCGTACCCCAATTTTCAGCGAAACACTTTGTGGAATAATCGTGGCCAACACGCCACCGTTAAAAGCGCCCACCGTAACAACGCAAGGATCTAAAGGATCAGCATTGCGCGACACTGCTGTTTGCAGCGCCATCACAGCACTGGAGGCCGCAACAATGGGGTCTGCTGCCAAATGCGGCAAGGCGCCATGGCCGCCCAGACCGCGAATGACTACATCAACAATATCAACACTGGCCGTTATGGCACCGTTCCGCACTCGCACTTGCCCCACAGCTTCGCCTGGAATGTTATGAAGTGCAAAAATGGCATCAGATGGGAAGCGATTAAAAATGCCTTCATCAACCATGCGCTTGGCACCACTAATATCTTCTTCAGCGGGTTGAAATATCAAGTGTACGGTGCCATCAAAATCAAACGTTTCAGAAAGGTAGCGCGCCGTGGTCAACAGCATTGTGGTGTGGCCATCATGCCCGCAGGCATGCATTTTGCCTTCACGGCGTGAGGCATATGGCAATTGTGTAGTTTCATAAATCGGCAACGCATCCATATCGGCGCGGATTGCTAAAACTTTTCGGCTGGTGCCATTAACCAAAGTGCCAACAACACCGGTGCCCGCTACACCTGCGGTTACGCCAAAGCCCATTTTAGTTAGCTCTTCAGCAACAATTTTTGAGGTGCGAACCTCTTCAAATGCTAATTCCGGGTGCATATGCAAATCGCGGCGCAGCGCCACAAATTCACCAGCAAAACCTATTATGCGATCATACATCATCGCCGCTGTGGTATCAGTTTTTCAATATAACCGAAAGCGCGAGTGATAATGTAAGTTAGAATCATGTAAATTATTGCAAGAAAAATAAGCGGTTCATAGGTGAGGAATGTATCTTGCCTGACTTTCGAGATCCCTGCCATCAAATCAAGAACTGGAATGGTGAATACCAAAGGAGTTGATTTCAATTGCCCAATCACTTCACCAGTTAAGGTTGGTAGAACTTGAAACACTGCGCGTGGAAACCAAACCCGCGATGTCAATTTCCATGGGCTCATGCCAATAGCCCGTGCTGCTTCAAGCTCGCCACGCGGCACGCCTAAAAATGCCCCACGCATGATTTCAGCTTCATAGCCCGCAAAACTCAGTGTGAAAGCCAACAGTGCATAGTAAAATGCATCGAGACGCACCAGCCACATGTAATTCTCGCGGAAACCCGGGATAAGTGGGAAGATAGAACCAATACCATAATACAAAAGCCAAATCTGCGTGAGTAATGGCGTGCCACGAATATAGCTAGTGAATGCTTTGGCAGCCCACCGTGTTGGGGCTGAGCCTGTTACTTGAACTAAGCCGATCGGTACAGCCAAAGCAAACCCAACCACCACTGAAAACACTAAAATGAAAAGTGTGATATAGAGCCCATGCAAGAGAAGTGGAAAATACTCAGGCAACCAATCCCAGCGCATCACAGCCTCACGCCAATTTGGGTTGGCCGCGTCGAACGTAACGCTCCAGCCATGAAAAAAGGAATATGGACGAAAGGGAGATCAAGAGATAAAGCGCCTGCGCCACAAGATAGAGCAAAAGATACTGCTTGCTGACACTGGCAGCTTGTCTCGTGGCTAAAGCAAGTTCTGTGAAGCCAACAACTGAAATCAGTGCGGAGTCTTTCGTGACATTTAACCAAAGATTGGCAAGGCCTGGAATTGCGTTGGGCAACATGGCAGGCAAAGTAATCCGCTTAAATCGCTTTAAGGGAGACATACCATAGGCTTTGGCAGCTTCAGATTGCCCAACAGGAACTGCTTGTATCGCAGCGCGCAAAACTTCAGTGTGATAAGCGCCCTGCACAAAACCCAAAACGAATACAGCAGCCACCAAGCCGTTAATTTCAATGCGCCCAATACCCACAGCTTCAAGCAAACTATTAAGGCCATCGGTGCCCGCATAATAAAGCAATAAAATCAAAACCAATTCAGGAACAGCGCGTATCAAAGTGGTGTAGCCGTTTAAGATACTTTTTAAAATCGCTCCGCCCGATAATTTACCCATAGCCCCAGCAAGTCCAAGTGCTAATCCGAAGGCATAGGCAAAAAATGCAATTTCAACTGAGCGCAGAGCACCCCAAACAAGTTCGTCACCATAGCCAGTAGGGCCATAAGCCAAAAGCGCGGCTTTATCATGGAAAAACTCAGTCCACGTTCTTGCAACTGCCAAAATCAAATCCATCGCCTCAAAAAATTGGGCCGCATCACTGCGGCCCGAATTCAGTTCGTTATGGCTTTCCGCCTGTGACAATTTTGCCTTCAAGTTTCCAAGCAGCAGTAATTTTGTCAAAAATTCCTTTTGCGGCAAGCGCCTTTATGCCACCGTTCAGTTTGTCAATCAAAGCAGTGTCCTCTTGTCTAATACCAAATCCAACCCCAGGGCCTAAAATTTCGACATCAATTGGAACGGCACCTTTTTGTTCACAGCACCCACCTTGGTCCGATGCCATAAACGCTTCTAAAGCAACACCGTCTGCCATAACATAATCAAGACGACCAGAAGCGAGATCGGCGTTCGCTTCATCTTGTGTGGCATATGTCTTAACTACTGCGCCTTTGGGCGCATAGTATTTTGCCAAATATGCAGCGTGAGTTGTTGAAACTTGAACACCAACATTTTTTCCAGAAAGATGTTCTGGAGAAAAATCTTTGTCGTCACCCTTGGGTCCAATGATCACAGCTGCTGAGTTGTAATACATATCCGAAAAGCTAATTGTTTTGGCGCGTTCTGGTGTGATAGACATTGACGACATAATAGCATCAAACTTCTTGGCTTTAAGGGCTGGAATAATACCATCCCACGCCACCGCTTCGATCACGCATTTTTCGCCTACTTCAGCGCAAACAGCTTCCATGAAATCGACTTCCCAGCCGACCCACTTACCGGCGGCATCAAGCGACGTAAATGGCGCATATACCTCAGCAGCAACTCCCATTTTCAAATCAGCAAAAGCTGGTGTTGCAACAAACATTGTTGCAGTTGCAACAGCCGATAAAAACAATCTCTTTGAATATTTCATTGTCTAACTCCCTAGTATAAGTTGTTTGGCTTATTCGATTTTTTTTCCGAAACAGGCACCCCCGAGCTGTTTCGTATATTCAATATCTTGCTCCCTAATGTACGCTCGATACGAATTGCTTGCAACGCTCACTGGTCGGAGCGCCAAATACTTGTTGAGGAGACCCCTGCTCTTCTATGATCCCTTTGTGCAAATAGATAACATGTGACGACACATCGCGCGCGAATTTCATTTCGTGCGTGACCAAAATCATGGTGCGGCCCTCCTCTGCTAAATCGCGGATCACTTTTAAAACTTCGCCCACCAATTCGGGGTCTAAGGCAGAAGTTGGTTCATCAAATAACATCACCTTTGGATTCATGCACAAAGCCCGCGCAATGGCGGCGCGTTGTTGCTGGCCTCCTGACAAGAATGACGGATACTGGTCTCGCTTCTCATAGAGGCCAACTTTGTGCAGTAAAGCCTCAGCCCGTTCAGTGGCTTCAACTTTTGAAAGGCCCAAGACGTGCACGGGTGCTTCGATAACATTTTGCAGCACCGTCATGTGTTGCCAAAGATTGAAGCTTTGAAACACCATGCCCAATTTTGTACGCACACGTTCAACCTGCCTGCGATCCGATGGATGCAAATCACCATCCTTGCCCGGCGTTAAGGCGATCTCTTCACCAGTGATCAAAATGCGACCGCGCGTTGGCAATTCAAGAAAATTGATACAGCGCAAAAATGTGCTTTTGCCAGAGCCTGACGCTCCAATCATGGAAACAACATCGCCCTCTCGTGCTGTCAATGACACACCCTTTAGGACTTCCAACTCGCCGAAAGATTTATGTAAATCTTCGACCACAACGGCTGTTTGGCCATTTTCTTTTGCCAATATGTGTTTCCCTCGAAACATTTAGTTGCCAAGTTGTTTAACACGCTAAATTATGCCGTCAAATAACTTCGGTGAGTTTCTGTGAAATGTAACCGTGATCAAAACGCAATCTGGCTACATCGATTGATACGGGCTGGCCTGAAATTACACGCCAATCACCCGCAACCATCACACGGTCGGCTTTATGTGCACCGCACAAAACGAGGGCGGCCAAACGGTCTCCTGCTCCTGAAAAACGAAGTTCATCAAGTGTGAACAATGCTAAATCGGCCTGCTTGCCTGCAGCAATTTCACCGATATCTTTTCGACCTAGACAAGCAGCAGACCCCTTGGTGGCCCAACGCAAAACATCGAGATGAGTTACTCTTGCGTTATAAGTTAGCCGATTAAGCAACAATGCGTGGCGCACGCCCTCCATCAAGTTTGAACTATCGTTGGAGGCTGAACCATCCACGCCCAACCCAACTGCAACACCAGCCGCCTCAAGTTCACAGGTGCGGCATTGGCCTGAAGCAAGTGTCATGTTGGAGGTGGGGCAGTGGCAAACGCCCACACCATGTTTTCCTAATTTTTGAATATCAGCATCATTAAAATAAATTCCATGGGCCAACCATGTGCGGTTATTCAACCAGCCTGAATCTTCTAAATAATCTAATGGCCGCATGCCAAATTGTGAAACGCAGAAATCCTCTTCATCCTTGGTCTCAGCCAAGTGCGTATGCAGCCTGCAATCCAGTCTTTCCGCCAACTTAGCCGTTTCACGCATGAGTTCACGCGTTACTGAAAACGGCGAACAAGGAGCCAGTGCAACTTGCACCATAGCCCCCGGCCCACGCTGGTGGTGCTTGTTCACAACACGTTCGCAATCAGCCAATATTGTATCTTGATCTTGCACCACGGAATCAGGTGGCAGGCCACCGTCTTTCACGGAAAGATTCATGGAACCACGCGTAACCATAACGCGAATGCCAACGCGAGTTGCTTCTTCTACTTGAATATCCACCGCATCATCTAAACCAAGTGGAAAAACATAATGATGATCAGATGTGCAGGTGACGCCAGACATCAACAGTTCAGTGAGTGCTAGCCTTGTTGCAATCCGGTGGGCATCAGGGGTTAGTTTTGCCCAAACTGGGTAAAGAGCTTTCAGCCAGTCAAATAATTCTTTGTTGATAGCCAGCGGATGTGCACGGGTAAGGGTTTGATAGAAATGATGGTGGGTGTTTATAAGTCCCGGGATGATGACATGTTGCGATGCGTCAAAAACCAAATCATGAATAGGTTCATTGCTGCGCCCGACCAAAGCGACAATTTTCTGGTCTTCGACGATAATGCCGCCTTCTGCGCCTTCAGCTAAAATTGCCAAAGGGTTCTTGATCCACAATCGCATTCAGGTCTAACCTCTTCTCAATGCCGCATCTATAGCGGCTTTACGGAGAGAAAAAATGAAATCAATCAAAACTTCTATGATAGCAATTTTAGCAACAATGAGTTTTGTTGCTCCTGCATTTGCCGACATGCTGTCGGCAATTGGACCAGGCGAAGGCCAAGTGAATATTGTGGCTTGGGCCGGATACATTGAACGTGGTGAAACAGATAAGGCCTTTGACTGGGTTACTGATTTTGAAAAAACCACCAGTTGCAAAGTAAACGTAAAAACTGCGGCCACATCAGATGAAATGGTAACCTTGATGAACCAAGGCGGCTTTGATTTGGTAACAGCATCAGGCGATGCTTCGTTGCGTTTGATCGCTGGCAAGAAAGTTCAACCCGTAAACGTTGACTTGATTCCAAATTGGAAAGACGTTGATCCGCG
>JAYUPT010000214.1:0-7585 GCA_043759965.1 Aestuariivirga sp.
TGGGTTTAGGTGAAGCCATCAATGACCGGTTAAAAAGAGCTGCGGCACCGCGATGATATCCTCAGACACACTGCAAAAACTTATCGCGATCGTCGGCAACAAAAATGCCATCAATGACGCGCGCGAAATGCAAGCTTATTTAGTGGAGCGGCGCGATCTTTGGCCGGGGAAATCTCCCCTCGTGCTTCGTCCATCATGCACTGATGAGGTTTCTAAGATTCTAGAATTGTGCAATTCTACGGGCACCGCCGTGGTGCCGCAATCTGGCAACACTGGTTTGGTAGGTGGACAAGTTCCCACCGGGCCAGAGATTGTTTTATCGCTTGATCGCATGACCAAGATTATCGAGGTGGATGCAGCGGATCACACCATCACTGTTGAGGCCGGTGTAATTTTAAAAACAGTGCAAGACGCTGCCGATGCGGTGGACCGCTTGTTTCCACTTAGCTTGGCATCTGAAGGTTCTTGCCGCATTGGTGGCAATTTATCTTCCAATGCGGGTGGGCTTAATGTGTTGGCTTATGGCAATGCGCGTGACCTTTGTTTGGGGCTTGAGGTGGTGCTGGCCGATGGCCGCATTTGGAATGGGCTGAAGAAATTACGCAAAGATAATACCGGCTATGATTTGCGTGATTTGTTTATCGGTGCGGAAGGCACACTGGGAGTCATCACCGCTGCGGTTTTGAAACTTTATCCAAAACCGCGCCGCCATGACACGGCTTTCATTGCTGTGCCATCGCCGCAGGCGGCTGTGGATTTATTAGCTTTGGTGAAAGCCGAAAGTGGCAACCGCGTGGTGGCCTTTGAATTGATGCCGCAGATTGGCATGGAATTTACCGTGAAGCATATGGGGGTAATAAATCCCATTCAAACACAATCACCATGGTTTGTTTTAACGGAACTGGCCGATGCGGCGCCGGATAGCTTTGAGTCAATTTTGGAATTGGCTATGGAGCGCGGATTGGTGACGGATGCCAGCATCGCACAATCCGAAACCCAACGCCAAACACTATGGGCCATTCGCGAACTGATGCCGGAATCACAGAAGCACGAAGGTGGCTCGATCAAGCATGATGTGTCAGTTCCGGTTTCGCATATTCCGGTTTTCATTACGGAGGGCGCCGAAGCCGTGCGGCGCTTTATGCCGGGGGCAAGGCTGATGTGCTTTGGCCATATGGGTGATGGCAATATGCATTTTAATGTGACGCAGCCTGTGGGCATGAACAGCCGCGAATACTTGGATCAATGGCACGCGATGAATTGGGCGGTGTTTGATGTGGTGCTTAAACATGGTGGCTCCATCAGTGCCGAGCATGGCATTGGCCAATTGAAACGCAATGATATGGTGAAGATAAAATCGCCTGTGGAACTGGACATGATGCGTGGGATTAAAGCGCTGCTCGACCCTAAAGGGATAATGAACCCTGGCAAGGTATTGCCTTTAGCTTAGTTTCGCTTCCAGCACACGCTTTACATTTTGCTTGTGAATTGCTTCATAGGGGCCAAATAGATTCACCCAGCCCATTTGCAATGGACCGGCAATGATTTCCTGCAATGGTTTTTCACGCAACTCCGGTTCGGTGGTCATGCGTTTTAACATTCTAATATATTGCTGCGTAGCGCGGATGAGGGTTTTTTCATAACCGCCAAGTGCAATGATTTCAGGGTCGCCATGATTTGGCAAAATACGGTTTGGAGCCAATGCCCAGAGGCGATCCAAATCAGCCAAGTGAATATCAAAATCTTCAGGCTCGCCCACATAAGTAACCGTGTCTTCCATAGTGTCACCAGCCAGAAGAATTTCAAGCTCATCAATCCACACCACGGTTGCATCATCACTGTGGATATTGGCTTCGATGAAAACCAAATTCAAATCACCAAGTTTGAAATTCATTTCGCCTTCAAAAACCTGCGTAGGCAAGATGAGCGGATTGACGACGGGCAGGCCGTGATAAGTGCCATCTTCAATTGCGGCTTTATGTTGGGTTAAATGCGCCGCAGTTTTTTTATTGGCAATCACCGTGCAATCGGCAAATAATTTTGTTCCTGCCACATGGTCCAAATGCCAGTGGCTGAGGAGCACTGTTATTTTTGTGATGCCAAGGTGTTTGAGATGATCGCGAATATAGGCACCATAAGTCGGAGATATATGCGTGTCATAAACCAAAGCTTCTTTGCCACTAATGATCACATAGCTGGCAATGCCCAGCGACAATGCGCCATCATCAACCCAATTGTCTTCCGGCAAGAAACGATAGCCTTCGATGCGGCCATCATAGAAGGCAAGAATGTTTTTGTGGGGGGTGAGCATACGCAGATGTTCAGTCATTAAATAAAACTCAGTTGTGGGGAAGGTGGTTTTGGGGGTGGAACGTTGCGGGCTATGGTGGTTTTTTCCATGGTCCAATAATTATCGTCTGGGGCTTTCAACAAATCCTGCACTTGCTCTTCACTGCCATCAAGCCAGCGCTCAAAATCTTGCGGGTGAATAACCACTGGGCTGCGATCATGGATTGCGGCCACTGGCAAATTTGGTTCGGTTGTCAGCATGGCGGCTGATTCCAACTCTGAACCATCAGCCGCCATCCAATGTTCCCAAATGCCACCAAAAGCAAACAAACTATGATCTGGCCGGTGGATATAATAGGCTTGCTTTTTGCCGGGCACATCGCCTTGCCATTCATAAAACCCATCAGTTGGAAACAGGCAACGTCTACGGCGGATGGCGTTTTTGAAACTTGGCTTTTGATAAACAGTTTCGCAGCGGGCATTGATCAGCGAGCGGCCAGTTTGCATTTCTTTGGTCCAAGACGGAACAAAGCCCCAACGCACCAAAGCGAATTCTGGGCGCTTGTCAAAACCCGTGCGCACAATGGCAATGGGGCTGCCCGGTGTTATATATTGCCGGGGTGGGAAAAGGGGTTGTTCAAGATATTTGAACAATGCCCTTGCTTCGTCGATTGATTTGCGAAAACTATAAAGACCACACATGAGAATAGATTAGCCTGATGACCAGCATTCAACAATTGCCAATTCTTGCAGCCTCAGTTTGCGTGCGGCGCGGGCGTGAAGTTTTGTTGGTGCAGCGCGGCAAGCAGCCGGGGCTTGGCAAATGGGCTTTTCCGGGCGGCAAGGTGCGCTTTGGCGAAACAACGGCGCAAGCTGCGTTGCGCGAACTCAACGAAGAATGTGGGATTACAGCGCGTATCGGCCAGATGATTGGGCTTTATGAAGTGATCCATACTGATGTTCACTTTGCCATTGCCTGTTATTTTGCACGCGATCCATTGGGTCAAATCAGTGCGGCAAGTGACGCTGCTGATGCGCGGTGGGTTCATGTAAATGATATTTATCAATTGCCGCTGACTTCCAACATTGCAGCGGTTGTTTTGGATTCTGAAAAATTCTTAACGCTTTAAGATAAATGCAAGCAGAGCCGTTAACCTTTACTTAAGGAATGACTCGCGGGACGTTAACGGCCCCTGCTAGGTTAATTTTATTGCTGAGGGGGTGGGCCCAGATGCACACAGGCGTTAGGTTTCATGTTTAAATATTCAGAAGAAAACACCCAAGAACGAGCCCCGCAAGAGGCCAAACAAGCGGCACTGCGTTTTATTTTAGAGGCGTGGGAAGAAGCTATTTATGATGGCTTAGACCCTGATGCCATTGCCACCGCCGCCATTTTTGCAGCCCTTTCAGACATGATTGCAACTTATGGCGAAGAACCAGTAGCCGTGATGTGTGAACGCCTGCCAGAGCGCATCCGCTCTGGTGAGTTTACGGTTGGCAAGACCACGCAGTGATAATTCGCTTTTAAGCGACGTGCTTTTTGAGAAATTCAAGTGTTCGTGACCACGCCAATTCAGCAGTTTCTTTATTGTAGCGTGCTGCATTGCTGTCATTGTTGAAAGCATGATTTGCGCCTTCATAAACAAATAGCTCATAGTTTTTTTGTGCTGCCATCAAAGCCGCTTCAAACTCTGGAATGCCTGCGTTGATGCGCTCATCCAAAGCACCATAATGCAGCAGCAATGGCGCATTGATTTTTGCAACATCGGCTGCTTTAGCTTGGCGACCATAGTAAGCAACGCCAGCGCTCAACGTTTGATCGCCAACTGCTAAATCATTTACGGCACCGCCGCCCCAGCAAAATCCAACTGCGCCAGACTTTCCGTTTGAAGATGGGTTTGCTCTTAAAGCGGCCAAAGCTGCTTTTGACGTGGTTAGAATTGCGTCTGGTTTCAAGGTACCAATCATATCTCTGGCCTTATCTGCATCATCTGGAGTGCCACCAAGTTCTGAAAGGTAATCTGGTGCAAGGGCTGCAAATCCTGCTTTGGCAAGCCTGCGGGTTATATCTTTGAGGTGAGGATTTAGCCCGCGGTTTTCATGGATGACGATAACGCCTGGATATTTGCCACCAACTTTGGGGGCTGCAAAATATCCTTTGCCGCCTGCAAATTCCAAATTTTGCACGGCAATGTCGGGATCATTCTCTGGCAATAGTTCAGCAAATGCATAATTGTTTTCAAGCAAGGGCAGAATTGCAATGGCCGCTGTTGTGCTTCCTGCCAGCAGCGATAGTTTTTCCATAAAGTCGCGGCGGTTCATGCCACCATGGGTGAAACTGTCAAATAGTGTGATGATTTTCTGGTCCATAATTTCTCTCCGCATTGCCAATTTGGTTAACGTGAAACTATGGGCAGCCGAAGTGACGAAACTGTGTCCGTTATTTCAGATCAACCACCACACGGCCTCTTGTTTTCCCTTCCACAATCTCTGCTGCAATGCGCGGCACATCATCAAGCTTCACATGGGTTGTGAGCGCATGAAGCTTATTCAAATCGAGATCGCGTTCTAATCTCGCCCAAGCTGCAAGCCTGCGCAGTTGCGGTGTGGTGACCGAGTTTACACCGATCAAACGCACCCCGCGCAGAATGAAGGGTGCAACTGATGTTGGCAAATCCATGCCTTGTGCCAAGCCACAGGCGGCAACTGCGCCTTCAGGAATAATTTGCGATAAAACATTTGCTAATGTGGTGGAGCCAACGGAATCAATGGCTCCGGCCCAGCGGGTTTTGCCCAAGGCTTTTACTGGTCCATTAAGCTCCGTGCGGTTGATCACTGTGGTGGCACCCAGCGATTTCAGGAAGGATTCCTCCTCCATGCGACCTGTGGAAGCGACGACATTAAATCCGAGCTTTGAGAGTAAGGCGATTGCAACGGTGCCAACGCCCCCTGCGGCGCCCGTGACTAGAATCTCGCCTTGATCGGGTTTAACGCCCTGCTCTTCCAGCGCCATAACGCAAAGCATTGATGTGTAACCGGCCACACCAATGGCCATTGCGTCAGCGGTTGTGAAAGTTTTGGGCAAGGGCACCAGCCAATCGCCATTCACACGCGCCACTTCTGCATAACCACCATGATGGCTTTCACCCACACCCCAGCCGCCCAGCACCACTTGGTCGCCCGCTTTCCAATCTTTATGGGTGGAACTTTTCACGGTGCCTGCAAAATCAATGCCCGGAATTAGAGGATATTTACGAATGATGGCGGCCTTGCCGGAGATGGCGAGGCCATCTTTATAATTCACTGACGAGTGCGAGACATTCACTGTTACATCGCCGGGCATGAGATCATCTTCCGTGAGATGGGTGAAATCAACTGATTGTCCGGTTTCGGTTTTGCTCACGAGGAGGGCACGGAAGGTTGTCATGTTCAAAACCTCACCGCTTCACCAAAAGCTTTAGCGGCCAACTCACCTTGCCACATGGCCAGCTTTCCGCGCACAAATGTTCCCGTCACCCAGCCTTGCACTTTTACGCCATCATAGGGTGTCCATCCAGCACGACTTTCCATCCATTTATTCGTGATGGTTTCGCGGCGCTTCAAATCCACAATCGTAAAATCAGCATCATAGCCTTCAGCAATGCGGCCCTTGCCTTTGAGATTGAAAATGCGTTGTGGGCCATGCGAGGTGAGATCAACAAAGCGCTGCAAGGTGAGGCGGCCATGGTTGACATGATCGAGCATTATTGGAACCAAAGTTTGCACCCCCGTCATGCCCGATGGCGATTGCGGATAGGGCTTGGCTTTTTCTTCCAGCGTATGCGGCGCATGGTCAGACCCCAGCACATCAACAAGGCCAGATTGCACGGCGCGCCATAGAGCCTCGCGATGATGTTTCTCGCGCACGGGTGGGTTCATTTGCAGTTTGGTGCCGAGGCGTTGGTAATCATCAGCACTCAATGTGAGATGATGTGGCGTTGCTTCAACGGTTGCAAGTTCACGATTGGCGGCAAGCAGCGGCAATTCATCGGCTGTAGAAATATGCAGCACATGAATGCGCTTTTGATATTTTTTAGAAATCCGCAACAGCCGCTCGGTGCAGAGCCGTGCGGCTTCCACATCGCGCCAGATGGGGTGGCTTGAGGCATCGCCTGCCACTTGATGCGAGACTCGTTCACGCAAGCGGAACTCATCTTCGCTGTGGAAAGCGGCTCTACGGCCCAAACGCGAAATTATATTCTCCAAACCGGCATCATCTTCCACCAATAAATCGCCCGTGGACGAACCTATAAATACTTTAATGCCTGCTGAACCTGGCAGCTTTTCCAATTTTTGAATCTGTTCATAATTCTCGCGTGTGCCGCCCACATAGAATCCGAAATCACAGAACATGCGGTGCGTGGCGCGGGATACTTTATCAGCCAATGCTTCTGCACTGGTGGTTTCAGGTTTGGTGTTTGGCATTTCAAACACAGCCGTTACGCCACCCATCACGGCGGCGCGGCTTCCACTTTCCAAGTCTTCTTTGTGGGTGAGGCCAGGTTCACGGAAATGCACCTGGCTATCAATCACGCCGGGCAAAATGTGCAAGTTGCGGCAATCGAGAACCTCGGCAGCTTTATAGCTTGACATATCATCAAGGCCAATGATGCGGCCATTATGCACGGCAATATCTCGAATGTGCTCACCATCCTGATTGACGACGGTGCCACCTTTTATAATCAAATCGATATTCAACTGTTGCTTCCTTGCGCTGGTGCCTAAGCTTACCTAAATAGAGTTGTGACCGCCATGACAAACCTTAAATTTTCTCCACAAGTCCGCAATGACCGCGCCGTGATTTCAATTCGTGGTGAGGGGGCGCTTGCATTTTTACATAATCTGCTAACGTGCGACATTGCTGGATTGGCCGTGGGGCAAGCTGCCTATGGCGCTTTGCTTTCGCCGCAGGGAAAGATTTTGCATGATCTGTTTGTTTTAAATGCAGGCGAATCCGTGCTGCTGGATTGCGCCGCTGCTCAGCGGGCAGCGCTTTTGCAAAAGCTGATGCTCTATAAATTACGGGCAAAATTGGAAATTCTAGCACGGGATGATTTGGAAGTGGCGGTGGGTGAGGAGGGTTTCGTTGATCCGCGCAATGCGGCTTTGGGCCATCGGTTTTTTGCGACGGCTGGCAGTTTTAAAGCGGGCGTTGGCTATGATGCGGCACGCATTGCTTTGGGTCTTGCTGACAGTGAGCAGGATATTGGCTCTGGTGTTTTATTTCCACATGAAGCAAATTTTGAGCTCATTGGCG
>JAYUPT010000215.1:0-2953 GCA_043759965.1 Aestuariivirga sp.
ACCATCGAGGTGGCGATAATCTTTCAGCAGAAATTGCGCGTGGCCTTTTAGCCCGCGTTGAGCGGCACGGGCGCTAGAGAGCTTGTGTTGCTCTTCCGAAAGGGTGACACCTGTAACATCGGCCCCACACACTTCTGCGAGATAAAGCCCAAGGCCGCCCCAGCCAGAGCCAATATCCAAAACCTTCATGCCGGGTTTGATGTTGAGCTTTGCGGCGAGGTGGCGTTTTTTTGCGAGTTGGGCTTCTTCTAGTGTAGAATTTTCATTTTCAAAATAGGCGCAAGAATACTGACGGTCGCGGTCTAAGAATAAATCGTAGAGACTGCCAGAGAGATCATAATGATGGGCCACGTTTTCCTTGGCTTTGCCCACTGGATTATGCTGGTGCAAACGCCTGAAAGCCATGCGCGATTTTTGTACAAGTTTGTGCAGGGGGTGATGATTGCTGGTGCCAACATTTTGCATCATCAAGGCAATGAAATCATAAATTTTGCCATGCAGCATACTAAGGCTGCCATCCATGTAGCATTCGCCCAAAAACAAATCTGGGTCTAAGGCCACACGGCGGGCGGCGGCACTTGTTGCAAATTTAATATGGGCAGTGGGGGTTGTGCCATCACCATATTTTCGGGTTTGGCCGTTCCAATAGGTAACGGTCAAGTTTCCCTTGCGCACCAAAACTTTTAGAATGCGATCTAAAACCATTTACACCTCACGCAAAAATCATGAGCCGTTAACGCCGAAACTGTGCAAAAGGTTGCACGTTTCTTATTTTATTTAAGCACGAGAATTGGGCATGAGCAAGAACGGTGTTAACTGCACTTGGCTGTCATGCGCCAGGCGCTATCGGCAAAGTGCGGTTTATTCACAAGGCCGCTTTTCTGGCTGTCTTTGCAGGCGTAATATCGCAGGGCTGAAGTGGCCACGGCCACTGCATCTTTTTCTTGTTTATGCGTCATGGGAGAAACCGCCATGGCATATCCACCGCTTGCTTGCGGAGCAAAGTTTAGCGTGTAGGTTTTGCCATTGTAGAAAATGGGTTCGGAGCGCGACTTGGCTTGCACAGCTGCAACAGCAGGCTCGTTGGTGATGCGGATGGTGCTGGGGGATTTGGCACAGGCTGAAAGCAGGGCTGCGGACAAAATAAAAGTGATGTTTCGATTCATGGGGAGCTTTTAGCCTTGGAACACTCGACGCGGCAAGCAGAAGCTGGCATAGCGCGTGAATTATGACAAAATTTTATCCTGGCACCCTGCTCTCCTCACGCGCCACGTCTGTTGATGAAGGGGCAATTATCCGCATGTCTCAGCGCACGCGTGAACTTCGCGCATTAGGACACGACATTGTAGCACTGACCATTGGTGAGCCTGATTTTGATACGCCACTTAATATCCGCGATGCCGCGAAGGACGCGATGGATAAGGGCTTCACGCATTATTCGCCGGTGGCCGGCATTCCCGAATTGCGCGAGGCCATTGCCCACAAGCTGAATGTAGAAAACGGTTTGGCTTATAAGGCCTCCGAAATTGTTGTGGCTAATGGCACCAAGCAGGCGATTAACAACGCCATTCTCTCGACGATTGGGCTGGGCGATGAAGTGATTATTCTGGCCCCTTATTGGGTGTCATATGAGGCTTCTGTGAAACTGGCGCAGGGAACACCCGTTGTGCTTCATTCTGATGTATCGGAAAATTATAAAGTTCCTATATCGCGCATTGCTTCAGCCATAACTCCCGCCACCAAACTCATCATGCTCAATTCGCCTTGCAACCCCACTGGCGCTGTGTGGAACCGTGCTGAGTTGGAAGAGATTGCAGCCTTGGTGCGAGCACACCCAAAGTTGATGGTTTTGGCGGATGAGATTTATGAATATATATTGTTTGATGGTGAGATGACCTCGTTTGGATCTCTGCCAGATATGTTGGAACGCACCATCACACTGAACGGTTTTTCCAAAGGTTTTGCCATGACCGGCTGGCGCTTGGGCTATGCGGCGGCGGCTCTGCCAATTGCACAAGCGATGGCGCGGATGCAGAGTATTATTTCCGCTGGGGCCAATCAATTTGTGCAGCGGGCAGCAGTTGCTGCGTTGCAAGGCCCACGCGATGAAGTTTGTGCTATGAACGCGCACTATAAGGCGCGACGCGATTTTGTTTTAAGTTCTTTGCGTGCCATTGAAGGTGTGGTGATTGCTGATATTCCCGCCACGTTTTATGCTTTCCCCGATGTGTCCGCCTTTCTTGGCAAGAAATCTGGCAATCATGTGATTGAGAACACCGAGCAGCTTTGTGATTATCTGCTGGAACAACATGGTGTTTCAATTGTGCCTGGCTCTGCCTTTGGAGCTGAAGGATCAATCAGACTTTCATTTGCAGCAAGCGATACCGATTTGGAAAAGGCCCTGCACAGAATTGCACAGGGCCTTCAAACTCTTTCTTAAGTTTTTATTCCGCTGCTAGTTTTAATTTCGTTCTTGGTTTCGGTAATTGCTTTTCGAGGCCGATTACTTTTTCTTCGACATCCATAATTTTGGCAGCAAGCTCTTCCATATCACTATTGGTTGTGGCCACTGCTTCTTCCACTTTTTCTAATCGCGGATCGTGTAATTCGGCTTCATCAGTTGCGCCCACAAAGCGTGAGAACACCCATTTGGTCAACCGGGCAAGATCGTCCATTGCTAAGTAAAATGAAGGTACAAACACAAGGCTTAGAACTGTTGAGGCTATAAGCCCGCCAATCACTGCCGTGGCCATTGGAGAACGGAATGAGCCACCTTCGCCAATACCAATTGCAGAAGGCAGCATGCCTGCAGCCATCGCAATTGTTGTCATGATGATCGGCCTTGCACGTTTGCGGCCAGCATCAACAATTGCTTCCAGCCGGTCCATGCCGTGTTTTTTGCGCTCAACAGCAAAGTCTATCAACATAATCGCATTCTTGGCCACGATGCCAA
>JAYUPT010000216.1:0-2951 GCA_043759965.1 Aestuariivirga sp.
AGTTCGCTGAAATACTTCTTGATGTGACCAACACGACCGCGAGCATCTGGCATCCAACGCTTCATCACCAGGTTTTTACCAACCCAAGCTTCAGAAACCATCAAATCATTGATATCGAGGTTATGATTGTTTTCGGCATTCGCAATTGCGGATTCCAAAGTCTTCTTCACATCCTTGGCAATGCGGCGGCGTGAAAATGTAAGATGCGCCAAAGCATCGTGAACTTTACGTCCACGAATTTCAGTTGCAACTTCATTCAGCTTGCGTGGGCTAATGCGGATCGAACGGGTGATCGCCTTAGCTTCATTGTCTGGAAGAGCGCGTGGTGTTTTATCTTTGCTCATTATTTCGAAGCCTTCTTATCGCCGGCAGAGTGAGCTTTGAATGTGCGTGTTGGCGCAAATTCACCAAGCTTATGCCCAACCATTTCTTCCGAAACGTGTACAGGAATGAACTTGTTGCCATTGTGCACCTGAAATGTCAGGCCCACAAATTGCGGCAAGATGGTGGAGCGGCGGCTCCATGTCTTGATCGCAGCATTGCGTTGGCCGCGAGCGGCTTCCGCTTTCTTTAAAATATATCCGTCTACGAACGGACCTTTCCAGACTGAGCGTGTCACTGGGTGCTACCTCTTACTGCGATTTCTTGCGATCATGGCGCGAACGCACAATGAACTTCGAAGTCGATTTGTTAGAACGTGTTTTGTAACCCTTGGTTGGCTTACCCCATGGTGTAGCCCAATGCTTACCACCATTAGTACGGCCGCCGTTTGGATGGTCGACTGGGTTGCGTGCGATACCGCGTGAAACAGGGCGAGCGCCCTTCCACCGTGCACGACCAGCCTTACCAACCACTTCGTTGATATGGTCTTGGTTAGAAACAGCGCCGACCGAAGCCATGCACTTAGAGTCAACCATGCGGGTTTCGCCAGACTTCAACTTGATGATCACGAAACCACCATCACGACCTGCAACCATCGCATAAGTTCCAGCAGCGCGCGAAAGCGAACCACCAGCACCTGGCTTGGTTTCAATGTTATGCACAATGGTGCCCACCGGAACTGAACCGATTGGCATAGCATTGCCTGGTTTCACGTCAGCTGTCTGACCGGAGATAACTGTATCACCGGCAGCAAGGCGTTGTGGTGCCAAAATATAAGACAATGTGCCGTCTGTATATTTGATCAGGGCGATGAAGCCCGTGCGATTTGGATCATATTCCAAACGCTCAACAACAGCTGGCATATCATGCTTGGTACGCTTGAAATCGATCAGGCGATAAGCAGTCTTATGACCACCGCCCTTCCGGCGTGATGTGATGCGACCAGTGTTTGAACGACCACCAGCAGAATGCTGACCTTCGGTCAAAGATTTAACTGGCTTGCCCTTATAGAGATGGCTGCGGTCAACTTGAATAAGATGACGGCGACCGGCGCTCGTGGGGTTAAATGTTTTCAGTGCCATGCTATTATGCTCACAGTCCTGTCGTTACATCGAGCCGCGAACCTTCGGCCAATGTGACGTATGCTTTTTTGATATCGCTCAACTTGGCAGCTCTGCCCTTGAAACGACGAACCTTGCCCATGCGCACGAGAGTGTTCACAGACTTAACTTTCACACCAAACAAGCCTTCAACAGCAGCCTTGATTTGTGGCTTTGTTGCAGTCAAGGCAACCTTGAATACAACGGCGTTGTGAATGCTAACCATCGTCGATTTTTCGGTGATGGCCGGGCTTTTGATAATGTTATAATAATGCTCTTTGCTCATTTGAACCGTGCCTCCAGCGCTTCAACAGCAGCCTTGGTGAGAACCAAATTCTTGCGGCGAAGAATGTCATAAACATTGATGCCTTGAATTGGCAGCACATCAATGCCGATAATGTTGCGCGCAGCGTTTGCAAAACCTTCATTCACCGTTGCACCATCAATGATGAGAGCATTTGTCCAGCCAAGCTTGGCAAACAACAGCTTCATTTCTTTGGTCTTCGGATTTGCAATTTCAGCCTTGTCTAAGACTAAAAGTTCAGAAGCCTTGATCTTGGCAGAAATTGCATGACGCAAACCAAGAGCGCGAATTTTCTTGTTCAATGAAGTCTCGTGGCTGCGCATGCGAGGACCAAAGGCCTTGCCGCCGCCAACGAAAATACCAGACTTCCGTGAACCGTGGCGGGCCGTACCGCCACCTTTTTGCTTACCAAGCTTTGCAGTCGTGCGATTAATTTCACCGCGAGACTTGGCTTGGTGCGTGCCTTGCTGGCGCTTGTTGAGCTGCCATTGGATAACACGGTGGATCAAGTCTTGGCGTGGGTCGAGACCGAAAATCGCATCGGAAACATCTACCGTACCAGCTTTACCAGCTTCAATTGTTGTTACATCTAATTTCATCTTGGCCTCACTGTGCTGCTGGTGCGGCAGCAACGGCTGCAGCAGTGAAAGCACCAGGCTTTGGCGCACTTGCAGGAAGCTTGCGCTTCACCGCATCACGAACCGAAACCCAACCACCTTGCGATCCGGGAACTGAACCCTTCACCAAAATCAAACCACGTTCTTTGTCAGTCTTCACAACAATGACATTTAACGTTGTCACTGTTTCATCACCAAGATGACCAGGCATCTTCTTGTTCTTGAAAACCTTACCAGGATCTTGGCGGTTACCAGTCGAACCAATCGAACGATGGCTCACGGAAACACCGTGCGTTGCACGAAGACCCTTAAAGTTCCAACGCTTCATACCGCCGGCGAAACCTTTACCCTTTGAGGTACCAGTTACGTCCACAAATTGACCAGCAACAAAGTGGTCTGCGGTTACTTCAGCGCCAACTGGCATTGTGCTTTCAGCATCAACACGGAATTCCTGAAGCTTGCGCTTTGGTTCCACATTGGCCGCAGCAAATTGCCCACGATCAGCTTTGGTTAAACGCTTAATCTTTGGTGTGCCAGAACCAAGTTGCA
>JAYUPT010000217.1:0-23039 GCA_043759965.1 Aestuariivirga sp.
GTTTCAGCGCGCGATTATATTTTGGAAGTGCTTTCCGCTTGCACCATTTCATCCATTCATCTTTCAAGATTGGCCGAAGAAATTGTAATCTGGTGTTCAGCGCAATTTCGCTTTGTGAAACTTTCAGATAAATTCACCACCGGCTCCTCCATCATGCCGCAGAAGCGCAACCCTGATGCGGCTGAGCTTGTGCGCGCCAAACCTGGCCGTATTTTAGGGGCCTTCACGTCGCTGGCCATGGTGTTGAAGGGCCTGCCGCTCACTTATTCTAAAGATATGCAGGAGGACAAAGAGCTGACATTTGATGCGTTCGATAATTTCGCCTTGGCCATTGCGGCCATGGCTGGAATGGTGCGTGATATGGAGCCGCAAGTTGACACATTAAAGGCCGCCGCCAATGCCGATTATTCAAC
Organism: Aestuariivirga sp.; assembly: GCA_043759965.1. Classification (GTDB taxonomy): domain Bacteria; phylum Pseudomonadota; class Alphaproteobacteria; order Rhizobiales; family Aestuariivirgaceae; genus Aestuariivirga. The sequence continues at coordinate 414 of JAYUPT010000217.1, forward strand.
AGCCACTGATTTGGCCGATTGGCTGGTTCAAAAGCTCAACATGCCATTCCGTGAGGCCCATCATGTCACAGGCCGTGTGGTGGCTTTGGCCGAAAAAAAATCCTGTACTCTTTCGGAACTTTTGTTAGAAGACATGCAAGCCATCCATGGCGGCATCACCAAGGACGTATTCAAGCGTTTGTCGGTTGAAGCCTCTGTGGCGTCTCGAACAAGCTTCGGAGGAACTGCACCTTCCAATGTGCGCCGCGAAGCCAGACGTTGGCTACGAGCCTCGAAAGGGAAGTGAGCGGTGATGATATTTCTTAAACAAGCCATTCTAGCGGCCATCATCGTCTCCACCCTTGCGGGCTGCGGCGTGAAGGGTGACCCTGAAGCGCCAAAACCCACCTTCACCAGCCAGAACTGATATGCATCACTTCGCTTATAAAGACGGCATTCTCCATGCTGAGGGCGTGAATCTCAAAACTTTGGCCGATGAAGTGGGCACACCCTTTTATTGCTATTCCACAGCCACCTTGCAGCGCCACTTCAAAGTGATGAATGAGGCTTTTGCCGGAACCGAGCATTTGTTGTGTTACGCGATGAAGGCCAACTCGAATCAAGCCGTGCTTAAAACCATGGCCGATCTTGGTGCGGGTATGGATGTGGTGTCTGAGGGCGAATTGCGCCGGGCCCTGGCTGCAGGTGTTCCTGGTCGCAAGATCGTATTTTCCGGCGTCGGTAAAACCGCCAAGGAAATGGCTTTTGCTTTAAAAGAAGGCATTGCCTGTTTCAATGTTGAATCAGAGCCTGAATTGGAACTTCTCTCTGAAGTCGCTCAACGTGTTGGCCAGCGGGCTTCAGTTTCCATTCGCGTCAACCCTGATGTTGACGCCAAAACCCATGCCAAAATTACCACCGGCAAGGCCGACAATAAATTTGGTATTTCATATTTGCGAGCCTCTGAAGTCTATGCCCGCGCTGCGGCTCTGCCTAACATTGATGTCTCTGGTGTGGATATGCACATTGGCAGCCAGATCACTGAATTGCCACCTTTCGAGCAAGCCTTCAAACTGATGGCTGAGCTGGTTGAAAGACTGAAAGCCGAAGGCCACAATATCCGCCATTTGGATTTGGGCGGCGGGCTTGGTGTGCCTTATCGCGGCGACAATGATATTCCACCGCACCCCGATGAATATGCCGCGATGGTGAAGCGCACCTTGGGCCATCTCGGCTTGAAATATATGATGGAGCCCGGCCGCATGATCGTGGGCAATGCCGGAATTTTGGTGAGCCGCGTTATCTATGTGAAAGAAAACGAAGGCCGCCATTTCATCATTCAAGATGCGGCGATGAATGATCTGATCCGCCCGACTCTCTATGATGCGTATCACGAGATCATCGCCGTTGAGGAATCACGCAATGCTGAAACTCAAGAGGCTGATGTGGTGGGGCCAGTGTGTGAATCTGGTGATTATTTAGCAAAATCACGCCGCCTGCCAAAATTGCAACAAGGCGATCTTTTAGCCACCATGACGGCAGGTGCTTATGGCGCTGTGCAATCCGGCACCTATAATTCAAGGCTCTTGGCGCCGGAAATTTTGGTGAATGGCGAGGATTTTGCCATCGTTCGACCCCGCCAAACCTATGAAGAATTGCTTGGTCTGGACCGCTTGGCCTCGTGGCAAAAATAGTTCGTTTGCATCAACCCTAATTTAGCCCATTTGTGTTATAATGTGGGGCATGAGCGAACCAACACCCTTAACCCGCAAAATCACCCTGCAACGGGCGGTCATGCTTTGGGAAAGCCTGTGGGCTGCAATGCAGCGTCCGGCTTTAGTGATTGGCGTAGCAATTGCGCTCAGCGCTTCGGGCATTTTGGGCGAATTACCAAAATGGGCCCAGCTTTCGGCCCTTGCCCTTCTGGCCTTGGGTTTTCTGATTTCACTTCGCGGCATGGCTAAAATCAAATCCCCAAGCCAACTCGCCGCCATGCGCCGCATAGAGCAGGCGTCCAACATCAATCACCGCGCAGTGTCGAGTTTCAATGATGATTTGGTGGCAGAATCACAAAGCGACGAAAGTGCCGCTCTCTGGCGAGAACACCAGCGCCGCAAATTGGCTGAACTTAATTCAGTAAAGATTGCAAAGCCCACATCGGCATGGCGCAAGTTTGATCCCGCTGCTTTGCGCGTGCCCGTGGCGCTTGCCGCACTCTCAGCCTTATTATTAGGACCGGGAGATTTGCTCTCGAACACCCGCACTGCGGCAAGCTTAACAGCACCACTTCAATTGCAGCCTCTCACCATTGATGCATGGTTGAAGCCTCCTGCTTATACAGGCAAGCCACCACTGCTGCTCACCAGTGCTGCAATGCGCGAAAAACTTGAGCGTGGGTCAGATATTTTAGTACCAGAAAACGCCAGTCTGTCTTTGCGTGTTCAAGGCGTTGAAAACCCGCGTCTGGCTTTCTTTTCCTTGGACGATTCCACCACTGAGCTTAAATCCGTCACCGCCCAATCAAAGACCAGTGAAACCGGATTTAGCAGCGAGATCAAATTGGAGCGCCCCTTGCGCGTGAAACTTTTTGATGGTGCAAAAGAGCTCGCAAGTTGGCCCATAGCGCTTATCCCCGATGAGCCACCTAAAATCAAAATAAGTGCTGAACCAAAAGCTGAAAAACTGGGCGCACTCAATCTCAGTTGGGAAACTTCAGATGATTATGGTGTCAAATCCATCGCCGCTGAAATCTCACTCGCAGATCAGCAAGAAAATGAAGTTGGTTTTGAAAACAACGGCGTGTTTTTATTTGATCCGCCAAGTTTCAAAATAGCACTTCGCCATACCGGTGCAAAATCGGAAAGTGGTGACACCACTCAAGACCTGAGCGCTCATGCTTGGGCGGGCCTTTATGTTGAAGTGGTTTTAACCGCAACCGATGCAGCAGGCCATGCCACCACCACTGAACCCAAACGCTTCAAAATGCCAGAGCGCAATTTCTATAGGCCACTCGCCATGGCCCTCATAGAGCAGCGCAAGAATCTCATTCTCAATCCTGATTCTGCACCTGATGTTGCTGTGATGCTCGATGCGATGTTAGCATTTCCCTATAGCATCGCCGATAAAACCGGCCTCATCCTCAATCTCTCCGTGATAAAATCTTCGCTCGCCAATGCGGGCGATACGGATGTTGTTGTTCAGACCATCACCGATCTTTGGCCCATTGCCATTGCCATTGAAGATGGCGAATTGGCCGATGCGCGGGCTGAATTGAAAGCGCTCAAACAGCAATTGGAACAAGCCTTGCGCGATGGCGCACCGCCAGAAAAAATCGCTGAGCTTACGGATAAGTTGCGCAAAGCCATGGACCGTCTGCTCGACCAAATGCGGAAAGAATCTGAGAAGCGCCAAGCCGAGGGCACTCCAAACAAGGAGCTGCCGAAGGGCCGTGAGATTAGCAAAGACCAGCTGAAAAAAATGTTGGACGACATAAAGAAACTCTCTGAGAGCGGCTCAAAAGAGGCCGCTGAAAAACTGCTTTCTGAACTTGATAAGCTCTTGCAGAATTTGCAACCGGGCCAAGGCGATCAAGCCGAACAAAATGGTGACCCGGGTTTGCAAGAAAAGCTCGATGAACTTTCAAACATGATGCGCCGCCAGCAAGAGCTGATGGATAAAACCCAGCGCCTTCCACAAAATGGCGGTGACCAACCTGGTGATCAACAAGGGTCTGATTTAGCCGACAAGCAAGGCGGGCTTTCTGATCAGCTCGATCGTTTGCAGCGCGAACTTGATGGTGAAGGCAAAGGCGAGTTGGGTGATGCCTCAAAAAGCATGAAAGGTGCAGAAGGTAACCTTCGTGAAGGCTCTAAAGATGAGGCCCTGCAACAGCAAGGCGAGGCCATGGAGCAGATGCAAAAGGGTGCCAAAAAGCTTGGTCAGAGATTAGCCCAACAAGGCCAAGGCAAAACTGGCCAAGAAGGCAAGGATGGGGAAGCAGGTGGTAATAATGATGACCCGCTGGGCCGCCCGCGCTCTACTCATAATCCTGATCAGGGACCAAACAAAAATGCCGTGCCCTCGGAAATGGCCATCAAACGCGCGCGTGAAATTTTGGAGCAGTTGCGTAACCGCAGCAGTGATCAAAACTTAGGTGAGACTGAGAAAGGCTATATTGAGCGGCTGTTGAAAGGCCTCTATTAACCCGTTATCACATGGCCAACAAAGGGCAGCTCGCGGAATTGATGCGCCATGTCCATGCCGTAACCAACCACAAATAAATCGGGGCAATCAAAGCCTTTAAAATCAGATTTGATATTGGCGGCCAAGTGCCCGGGCTTATCGAGCAATACGCATGACATGACGTTTTTTGCTCCACGCGCCATGAGTAAATCTTTGGCAAAAGCTAATGTGCGGCCAGATTCCAAAATATCATCAACCAACAACACATCACGGTCTTCAACGATCGATTCAATATCGCGCAATACATCAACGTGGCCTGAAGAGGTTTGCGCCGCGCGGTAACTTGCCAGAATCATAAAATCAACTTCTGGCGACAAACCAGCATGATGCATGGCGCGAATCAAATCGGCAGCAAAAATAAAGCTGCCTTTCAAAACCGGAACGACCAGCAACCGATGCGGTTTGCGCGCGGCAATTTCGGCAGCCAAAACTGTGATGCGCTTGGCAATCTCAGCTTCAGAAAAAAGGACATCTATCCGATGTCCATCAATGGTGATTGTGCTCATAGTTTTGCAGTTGAGCTTATTTCGTCAGGATGTGCAAAGCGAATCTGCAAGTTTTTCGCAAGTTCTGGTGGGGCGGCAACGCGGGTTACAAAGCTTGTGGTTTCACCAGGGCGCAAAGGCCGCGATGCCGTGTCTAAAGTCCAAGTATAGAGTTCCTTCGAAGCCGGGTCATTCAAACCAAAGCGCAACCATGGAATTTTGCGAATATCGTTGGTCGGATTACTGATTTCACCTTTAATCATCAGCACGCGTGCGCCATCAACTAGGCTATGTTGTTGTTCTATACGCCTGATTTCAAGACCATAAATATTGATGCTATAACCCAGTTTTTCATAGGCGGTGATGGTGGCTGGCGCTGCAGCAACCACGGCTTCTGGTATATTGGCGAGAATCAACACTGGCAGGGCAACCATAAGTGCCAAGCCTGCCCATCCATATGTCTTGCGCATTCGCATCTTGCGTTGGCCTGCGAATTCTTCATGGGCGGTCCTTGCCGCTTCAACCAAACGCTGCACATCAAGTTCAGGTTCATCATCAAGATTTATAATTCGCGAAACAGCGCGCGAGGGCTGCTCTGCAACATCAATAATTGGATGTTCTTTCCAACTGTGGTTGCAGGCCCGACAAGTTATGGTGAGCGCAGATGTGCTGCGGCCATGTTCGCCAAGATCATAGCGCGTGTTACAGGATGGACAGCTGACGATCATGCTTTTGTCAAATTGCTCTGCAAAAATTGGTTTTCAATCACCAGCCTAACAGCCGTTACGGTTAACAGTCAGTTAAGCCAGATGCGGCAATGCTGTTTTCAAGTGAGGGATATGTTTTGATTGATTTGCAGCATGTGGGTTTGCGCTATGGTGATGGGGCGGCGGTCTTGAATGATGTCACTTTTTCAATTGCCCAAGGCGAGATGTATTTTCTCACAGGCTCTTCAGGTGCTGGCAAATCATCCCTTCTGCGGCTTTTGTTTGTGGCCTTAAAGCCAACACGCGGCCTAGTTTCGCTATTTGGCGAAGATGTTTCAGCACTCACCCGCCGCCAGCTTCCGCTGCTGCGCCGCCGCATTGGCGTGGTGTTTCAAGATTTCAGATTGCTCGGCCACCTTTCAACCTTCGACAATGTAGCACTGCCCTTGCGCGTGGCGGGCCACCGTGTTGAAGATTATCGCCAAGATGTTTTGGATCTTCTAGAATGGGTTGGCCTCAAAGAACAAGCCTATGTCTATCCAGAAGTTTTGTCGGGAGGAGAAAAGCAGCGTGCTGCCATTGCACGAGCGGTGATTTCCAAGCCTGAGCTCTTGTTGGCAGATGAGCCAACCGGCAATGTGGACCCCATTTTAGCCAAACGATTGCTTCATCTTTTTCTTGAACTCAACAGATTGGGCACAACAGTTTTAATGGCAACCCATGATGAGGCGTTGGTTAAGCAAGGAAAAAAGCCCTTGTTGCGCCTAGAAGCTGGTCAGGTGAGGCTGGCATAATGGTTGATGAACCCATAAAACTTGGCCCCATTATTCCGCCTGAAGCTGCACCACTCCGCAACCTCACCGTGACCATGACGGTGATGTGCTATCTCGCATGTCTTGCCATTGGCGCATTGATTTTGATTGATCGTTCGGTTGAAGGTTGGACCAGAGGCTTGTCTCGCGAAGTGACTGTGCAAGTTCGCGTTCTCGAAAAAGTGGATGTGGAAACTGAGCTGACCAAGGCTGTTGCCATTCTTGTGCAAACCGATGGAGTTAAATCAGCAGAAACTCTCGACCGCGAAGCAAGTCTTAAATTGCTGGAGCCTTGGTTGGGCGATACTGATCTTTCTGATCTCCCGGTGCCGCTCCTCATCCGTGTTACTGTCGATGAAATTCATCCGCCTGATTTTGAGAGTCTGGCTCAAACTTTAACGGCTAACGTAAAAGGGGCCAGCCTCGATACGCATCGCCGGTGGCAAACCGAACTGGCACGCATGGGCCACACTCTGTCTTTGCTATCTTATCTCATTCTGTTGCTCATTGGCGCATCGAGCTTTGCCATTGTTGTTTTTGCAGCGCGCGCAGTTCTTGCCGCAAACCGTGAGGTTGTGGATGTGTTGCATCTGGTGGGTGCAAAGGATGGCTATATTGCCCGCCAAATTGATCGACGCTTTCTAACCACAGGCTTGGTTGCTGGCTGTTGTGGTGTTGGCTTGGGCTTGCTTACATTTTTAGCCTTAAGCCTATCAGGCAACACCGCCGATAACAGCGTGGCCTTGGCCTGCCATAATCTTTTATTCGGTGCAGATCCTATTTGGACATATGGTGCAATGTTTGGAGTGCCTGGTGCAGCAACTGCAATTGCTGTGATCAGTGCTAAACTCACGCTGACAAACATGCTAAAGTCCACACCATGATAATGCTGCGCTCAATTATTTTTAATATTTTATTTTACCTCAATCTGGCCCTGTTCTTGGTGCTGGGTTTTGAGTTTTTCTTTTTGCCGCGCAAATGGGCCATTAGAGCTCTGCAAACTTGGGCGCGAAGTTCAATTTGGTTGCTGCGGGTTATTTGTAACATCAAAATGGTGGTGCGCGGGGCTGAGTATATTCCAACAGGGCCAGCTATTGTGGCAGGTAAGCATCAATCCTTCTGGGAAACTTTTGCAATTTTGCCGTTGCTCGATGACCCATGTTTTGTGCTTAAGAAGGAACTCACTTACATACCCTTCTTCGGCTGGTTCTGCCTGAAGTTCAAAATGATTGCAGTTGATCGCAAGGCTGGAACGCAAGCGCTGCGTGATCTTACGGCGCGCGCCAAAGAAGAAGTGGCCCGCCCCCGCCAAATTGTAATCATGCCAGAAGGCACAAGGCGTGGGGTGGATGAGCCGCCAGATTACAAACCTGGTGTTGCCGCCGTTTATGGCCAGCTTGGAGTTCCTTGTGTGCCCTTCGGTCTGAATGCAGGCCTGTTCTGGCCGCGCCGCAAATTTATGCGTTATCCCGGCACAATTATTATTGAGTTTTCTGAGCCCATTCCGGCTGGCTTGCCACGCAAAGAATTTCAGCAGCAACTGCAGAGTGCTATTGAAAAAACCTCCTTTGACTTGGTGCGAGAAGCCCGAGGCGACAAAGCACAAAACTAGAACAGGGACTCGACTCAGCCTCCTGTTCATGGTATGTTTCTATCATGAATTTTCAATCTCCCATACCTTCCACTGATATCGCCCAGCAGATTTGGGCTGCGAAATATCGCTTTGAAGATGAGCAGGATTTAACAACAAGTTTTCGCCGCGTGGCAAATGCGGTGGCCATGGCCGAGCCTGAAGCTTCGCGTACGGCTCATGCAAATTCATTTTATAATGTGATGGCAGATTTGCGCTTTTTGCCTGCGGGCCGCATTTTGGCAGGTGCGGGCACGGGCCGCGCTGTTACTTTGTTTAATTGTTTTGTGATGAACAAAATTGGCGATTCCATTCCTGAAATTTTTGCTGGCCTGAGTGAAGCAGCACAAACCCTGCAACAAGGTGGTGGCATTGGCCACGATTTTTCGACGCTTCGTCCCAAGGGAGCGCGCGTTCATGGTGTAGGGGCGGATGCCTCTGGCCCTCTAAGTTTTATGGATGTTTGGGATGCCATGTGCCGCACCATCATGTCTGCGGGAGCAAGACGCGGCGCAATGATGGGCACCTTGCGTTGTGACCACCCAGATATTGAAGCCTTCATAGCAGCCAAACAAGATCCGGCAAAATTGCGCAATTTTAATTTATCAGTTTTAATAACTGATGCATTTATGGCTGCCGTAAAAGCTGACGCGCAGTGGCCTTTGGTTTTTGGCAAGCGAGTTTTTAAAACTTTGCGGGCGCGCGATCTGTGGCAGCAGATTATGCACGCCACTTATGATTATGCTGAACCTGGTGTTATTTTTATTGACCGCATTAACACTCAGAACCCACTGTCTTACTGCGAAGAAATTTCTTGCACCAACCCCTGCGGTGAACAGCCACTGCCGGCTTATGGGGCCTGTCTTTTAGGATCTTTGAATTTAACCCGGTTTGTATCTTCGCCTTTTTCTAAAACTGCATCATTGGATAAGGTGGAATTAGGCCGCGTGGTAGCAATCGCCATTCGGTTTTTAGACAATGTCATTGATGTCTCAAATTATCCTCTCCCTCAACAGAAATGCGAGGCTTTGAATAAACGCCGATTGGGCTTGGGGATTACAGGTCTGGCTGATGCATTGCTCATGTGTGGGGAGCGTTATGGTTCGCAGCGCTCAACCCGTTTGGCTGCAGAATGGATGAAAGCAATTCAGCAGGCCGCTTTGGGGGCAAGTTGCACCCTTGCTGCCGAGAAGGGATCATTCCCGCTGTTTGATTTGGAAAATTATTTGACGACACCTTATGGAAAATCGCTTTCGATTGAACAGCGGACAATGATTTCTAAGTCTGGTTTACGCAATGGATTGCTCACATCGATTGCGCCAACAGGCACAATTTCTCTGCTGGCTGGAAATGTCTCAAGCGGCATTGAGCCAATTTTTAGTGCGTCCTATGAACGCCGCATCAGAGATGCGTACGGCGAACGAACTGAGCTGCTTGAAGATTACGCGGTGAAGCTCTGGCATAAAACCAACGCAAAATCTCTACCACCAGAATTGGTTTGCGTGAATGATCTTCGACCTGATGATCACTTGGCAATGCAGGCCGCAGTTCAGCCTTTCATTGACAGTTCCATTTCCAAAACCATCAATGTGGCGGAGACTGAAAGCTTTGATCGTTTTGTGTCGGTCTATGAGAAAGCCTATGCCATGGGCTTAAAAGGCTGCACCACATTTAGACCTAACGCTGTTACGGGTTCTATACTGAGCACGAGCAAAGATGAGTCTGATTTATGCCCTTCTTGCGGGGGCGATAGTTTGATCCATCAGGAAGGTTGCAAATCCTGCACATCATGTGGTTTTGCTGTTTGTGGGTAATTTAGGTCTTGACATGAACCATATCATGTTCTAGTTTTGTTCTCATGCTTATTCAAGGTTCCCCTATAGCGCTCGATACACCACAAGACGCCGATATGAAGGAGAGATTTTTCTATTGGCAAGGGTCTTCTGGCCGTAAATACATCCATTCAGTTTATGATTTGGATGTTTGCCCACCGCTTCCAGGTGCTGTTTATGTGGCGGTTAAACGCCGTGGGCATTTGCGCATCGCCATTGATGTCGGCCGTTTTGCTCCCTTCTGGGATAAGACTTTAGGTGAGGATGATTTAACCCGCCTGGAATATTTGGGTGTAGATGAGGTGCATGTACATCTTCTCGCCAAAAGTCCTGAGATAGCTGAATCTGTGCGCTATGACTTATCTTCAGCTTTGGGTGAAACTGCTGAGAATTTTGGTTTCAACGAGGGGCCAAACTTATGGGTACGGGCCGCTTAAATTCTCTAATGCAGGGGCCAGCCTTTCTAGCCCTGCATCATGGTGGCCCAGATCGCGCAAATGTTGCAGGGTATTGCGTACATATTCTGCACAGCTTCCCGATAGCCCATGGCCCTGCGCGACAAAAGCCATCGTGTCTTCAACCGACAATGGGGGCGCACATTGCGGATGCTTTCGATCAACTGCATAGGTCACTGCCAAAACAGGTTCAGTTGCTTCACCCAGATAAACTCGCTTCACAATCTCACGATAAACACTTGTAATCATTTCACGCTTGCGAACATACGACAAAACCTCTGCCCATTTGTCGTCGGTAATCTCAAAAGCCATGCCAGCACAGCTTCCCCCTCGGTCCAACCCCAAAACCAAACCCGGTTTTTCATCCGTCCCACGGTAATGATTTGAATAGACACTCAGGCGGCGATGATAGCCAGAAAGCCTTGCCGGCGTTTGGCGCTTAAATTCAAATCCAGGCCGCCACATCAATGAGCCATAGCCAAAAATCCAACGGCAGTTTTCAGCTTGTGGGTTGAAAGTGAGCACCCTCAATCCTTCCTTGCGGTGCGTCCAAAGTCGGGGGCAGCCGTATCCTGTCCAGCAGCAATAATATTGCGCCGTGCCTCGCGCGCGCGCGTGAAGAGATTAAACAAGGTCTCACCATCACCCCACCGCACTGCGCGTTGAAGCACTGAAAGTTCCTCAGAAAAACGCCCCAACATTTCCAAAACAGCGTCTTTGTTGTTCAGGAAAATATCGCGCCACATTGTTGGGTCGGAAGCTGCAATACGCGTGAAATCACGAAAGCCAGATGCCGAGTATTTAATCACTTCAGAATCAGTCACACTTTCAAGATCTGCCGCCGTTGCCACAGTGGTATAGGCGATGAGATGGGGTAAATGGCTGGTGATGGCGAGAACTAAATCATGGTGTTCAGCGTCCATCACCTCAACATTAGAGCCGCAAGCCTTCCAAAAGGCTTCAAGCTTGGCTACTGCAGCTTGATCTGTTCCAGCAACAGGTGTCAAAATACACCACCGACCCTGAAACAATTCCGCAAAGCCAGAGCGCGGGCCCGATTGTTCGGTGCCAGCAATGGGGTGACCTGGAATAAAGTGAACACCCGCTGGAATATGCGGCCCACATTCACGAACTATAGCGCCCTTGACCGAGCCCACATCAGTGACAATGGCACCTTGCTTCAAATTTGATTTGATCGCCGCTGCCAACGCCCCGCATGCACCAACAGGGGCACAGAGTATTACCAGATCAGCGCCAATAATAGCATCAGCCGCCTGTTCAAAAACAGCATCCACCAAACCAATTTCTAGAGCAGTTTCCCGCGTCTCCGCACTTTTAGCATGACCCATAATTTTGCCAGCAATGCCGTGGCTTTTCATGGCATGGCACAACGATGACCCAATCAAACCAAGCCCTAACACCGCTACTTTTTCAAATAAAACACTCATGCCATAAAATCTTTCATCGCCGAAACCACTGCTCGATTTGCCTCTTCCGTCCCAATAGTAATACGAAGTGCAGCAGGCAAACCATAAGCCGTCACGCGGCGCACAATAATATTATGTTCGGTGAGAAACGCATCAGCAGCCTCGGCTTTCTCGGCACTTCCAAAATGTACTAAAATAAAATTAGCCACACTCGGCGTTACTTCCAGACCAAAATTACGAAGCTCCGCCATCAACCACATCAGCCATTTGCCATTGTGCGCGGCAACCTGCTTCATAAACTCAACATCTTGCATCGCAGCCGCACCTGCGGCGAGAGCTGGTGTGCTCACACTAAAAGGCCCTCTAATACGGTTAAGAACATCGGCAATTTCAGGTGGGCAATAAGCCCAGCCAATGCGCACACCAGCTAAACCATAAATTTTTGAAAACGTTCTCGTCATCACCACATTGGAACTATTTTCCACCAGCGCAATGCCCGCCTCATAGTCATCGGCCAAAACAAATTCGGCATAAGCCCCATCCAAAACCAAAACCACATGTGCTGGCAGGCCCTGATGCAACCGCCGAAGTTCAGCTGCCGTTAAATAAGTGCCCGTTGGATTGTTAGGATTGGCGAGATAAATCATCTTGGTGGCATCTGTCACCCGCGATAAAATTTCACCAACATCAGTTTTATAATTATGCTCTGGCGCCACCACAGCTTTTGCATCATTGGTAGCAATGGTGATGGGGTACAGCAAAAAACCATACTGGCTATAAATTGCTTCATCGCCCTTGTTTAAATAGGCATGGGCCAAAAGTTGCAGCAGCTCATCAGAGCCTGTGCCACCACACACAATATTTTCAATTTTTAAATTATAGCGTTGCGCAATTGCAGCGCGCAAAACTTTCGCTTGCCCATCAGGATAAACCGAAAGCCCAAATCCAGATGCTTCAACGTAAGCAGCAATAGCTTTAGGGCTGGGACCAAACGGCGATTCATTTGAAGATAGTTTGAAAACCTTTCCCGTTTTAGGGCCAGATTTTCCAGGCACATAAGCTGAAATAGTTTCAATGCCAGCCTTGGCTTGTGGACCACCATTAGAATTTGAATCCATGATCAAATCTCTATGGCACTATTGCAGCGCCCTGCAATCTTAAGTCCAAGTGATGGGTTAGACCGCGTAAGGCCCACCAATGGACCTTCATGCTCTTGCAAAAATCCGGGCAAGCATGAAAGCCGATGTTGACCAATCTTAACTTGCCACAAAGGCTGCGGTGCAAAATCGCGTGGAAGCTTGCCTTCGGTAATGACCAAGGTTTCATCATCGCCGCTGGCCTCAACCGGGGCGTTACCAATGACCAAAAGCTGCGGTACCATGCTATCTTTAATGCTCGGCAGGCAGGCAATCACCTGTGCTTTACCAGCCTTGCCATTTACAAAAGCTTCGGTCCAAGCTTGCTCAGTTTCCACAACACAAATATCGCCAGGCACTGATTCGATCTGAAAAAGCGCTTGGGCCTCATCCCGATATTCTTCCACCGGCATTGGCCCAAAATGATCTCTAAGGCGCAATCGGTGAGCCATGTTAGAGTTAAGGTGCTTGCTCACATGCAGCGCGATTGGCGCTTGCCTGCGGCTCGATTCATTCAGCATAACGCGCCAAAGACGCACCAAAAAATCAGCACTCAATCCAGTTGGTTTTCCACGCGCCACCAGCCGCCGCAAAATGGCCGCTTCACGGGTGGGGCGCAGCGGCAGAGGAAAAGGTTGAGTTTCAGTTTTCTTCAGTTCTTGCACATGCCCAGTGATTGCAAAGCGCTTGCTCACCAAATCTAAAATTTGGTCATCAATGGCATCAATTTTCCGGCGTACCTCATCCAACGAAAATCCGCGCGCCTCATTCATGTCTTCCAAACTCATTTTTCAATCTCAAGCCAAAATCTGCGCCATCACCTAATGGTGTCATAAGATCAACTGTCACAAATTGCAAAGAAACTAAGCTTTAAAGTTTTTCCGGGGCGAACCGAGTGGCGAACCCAGCAAAGCTGGCCGCAAACGTAAAGCCGCGCGTGGCAACCGTTTTCCTGACGTGTAAGCAAAGATATGCTTGGTGGCAGATGCAATTAAAACACCAGAGAGCTGGCCTAAAGCTGCCGCTCCCAATTTTTCAACAACAGGCGCCATACGTAAAGCCCCTAAATTCAACCACGGCGGCATAAACAATCCAAAATTCATCTGGTCGAGCGAGAATTGCGCAGTCTTTAAAAGCTTAGTGAGTTGCAACGACGAAAAGGGCTGGCCAAAACCAAACGGAGATGCATCAGAGAGCGACCATAAACCATGGCGATTGGGCACCACCAAAATCAACCGTCCTTGCGGGGCTAACACGCGCCATAGTTCTTGCAGCATTTCATCAGGATCATCAGTAAATTCCAAACCATGAATGACCAGAGCCACATCGATGGAATGATCGGGCAATGGCAAATCATATTCATCCACCAATGCAGATTGCACCGCTCCTGTGACTGGCCAATGCATAACGCCGCGCCTTGCCAGCATAAATGCCATGGTGCCGGAAACTGGCTTCAAATAGGGCGTTGCATAGCCAAGCCCTAAAATTCTTGTTTCCAAACCTGATTTCACAGATGGAACAATTTTTGGATCAAGCAGACGGTGAGTAGCTTTTCCCAAGGGACTGGAATAGAAGTCTTGCAGATCAACAACATTCATAAAGGTGAGCCTATGCCATTTTGCAGCTTGCGTCACCTTGGAAAGAAATAAAGGTAAACTCGTGTCTCATATCGATATGCGTCAATTCATGTGCCTCTCTGATAATTATGGCTTGATCATCCATGACAGCCAAACTGGTGCCACCGCCGCCATTGATGCCCCCGATGCTGATGCGGTGGAAGCTCAGCTTAAGAAATTTGGGCGGCAGCTTACGCATATTTTCACAACCCATTACCACGCTGATCATGTGCAGGGCAACCTTCAACTGAAAGACTTGTTTGGCTGCAAGATTATTGGCCCTAAAGCGGAAGCCGATAAAATTCCGGGGATTGATATTGCTGTTTCTGGCGGCGAGTCGTTCATGTGGTCCAAGCGCGAAGTGTTTGTACATGCCTGCCCCGGTCACACCTCTGGCCATATTGCTTATTCAATTCCGTCGGAATTTTCACTGTTTGCAGGTGACACAGTTTTTGCCATGGGTTGCGGCCGTGTGTTGGAAGGCACCACGGATGAAATGTATCATTCCGTAAACCAGTTCAAAACACTTTCACCCAGCACTTATATTTATTGCGGCCACGAATATACTGAAGCCAATTGCCGCTTTGCCTTAACACTGGAACCAAACAACAAGCATTTGCAAAACCGCTCATACCTTGTGGCAGCGCAAGTGGCACGCGGTGAAATGACCTGCCCCACAACATTGGGCGACGAACTTAAAACCAATCCCTATATGCGCTGTGATAGCCCTGAAATTAGAGCAACACTGGGTATGGAAACAGCAACGGATATGGAAGTATTTGGTGAAATTAGAACCCGCAAAAACAACTTCAAATAGGCTTTTTAAAAATCATGTCCTTGGCGGCGATCACCGCCCCTACTGTGATTAAAACGCAGGCCAAAGCAATTGACCAACTGGCCGCCGCATAACCAACGACAACCAAAATCAAAGTGGAAAGTAAGGGTGCAGCATAAGATGAAGCGCCCAACACCATAACGTCACCTTTTTTAACGCCAATATCCCACGCATAAAAACCGAGGCCTAAAGGCAAGAGGCCAAGTATAATAATGGCGGCCCATTGGCTGGTGGCTTGCGGCCACACAGTTGGTTCGAGTGCAAAGTGCAAACCTGCGGCCACAACAGATGTTACCAAACAAAATCCTGCCACAACATCTGTGGGCACATTTCCCATGCGCCGTGACAACACTGAATAGCCTGACCAAATAAAAGCACAGGCCAAAGCCAATACATGCCCAAGTTTAACACCTTCTGTAAAACCAACAGCACCACCCTTGGTAATAATAACAATAGCGCCGACCAAACCGAGCAAAGCTCCGATGACATTATGCAACTTCAAATGCTCTCCCGGCAGCAAAGCCGCGAACAACACAATGAGCAATGGCCAGAGGTAGGCAATGAGGCTGGCCTCCACAGGCGGGGCATTTTGGATCGCAAAGAAATAGAGACAATGGTAAACGCAAAGGCCAAATGTGCCAGTCAACCAAACGCGCCAATTCTGTCGCAAAGAATGAATGGCATGAGGCCGCCAGATCCAACTTATTACACCACTCATACCGCCAATGAAAAAACACATCGCAGTGAGTTGGAAAGGTGGAATGGGGCCTGATGCCGTTGCGAGAACCGCAAGAAAGGCCCACATCAGCACGGCGGAAAAGCCAATTAATGTGCCCTTAATGCGCGTCACTTTTGAGGGCCATTTGTGCCAGCACGCGGTTGCCAAACAAGCAAACCACAATTGCAAAAAGAATAATCGATCCTCCTATCATTGTGGAATTTTCTGGCACTTCATTGACGAAAAGCCATGGCCATAGTGGATTGATAACGGCATCTAACATTGAAATCAAAGCCAGCGTGATCGCAGGCACACTGCGTGCACCCATACCGTAAAAAATCAACGGAATGGTGAGCTGTACTGGCCCCATCAACATAATGAGCCAAAATGAATGTTGATCAATCGCAAATGCACTTCCGCCTGCACCTGCAAATTGACTAAAGAAGGCTGCGGATAAAAATGCCAGAAATCCACCCAAACAAATTGAAGGCATCATATCTATATTGCGGTAGCGCCGCAGCATTAAGGTTTGCAAAGCGAATGTTACTGGCACACCAAGACTGAGCAAAAGGCCTGCAACATGCCCAGTTTCAATGCCATTCTGCGCAATGATGGCCATGCCGATAACTGCAAGCACAGCTGAAATCCAAGCGAGAATGCCGGGCTTTTCGCCGGTAATCCACGGACTGAGCAGTCCCGTTACAAGCGGCGACGTGGCACCAATAATAGAAACAGTGGCTGTGCTCACCATGGTGAGGGAGGTGACATAGCATGTGGTGCCAATAGCAAAAAACAAAGCCGACAGAATCAATGCAACTGGGGGGACTTTTTTGAAAATGGCCAGTGTGTCTTTGCCATAAACCACCAGCAGATAAATGAATAAAGCAATCGACATGGCCAAGCCGCGCCAGCAATTGATTTGCCAGCCATTTAATCCTGGCATTAAGCGAACAAATAGACCGGAAAGGCTCCAACCCAGAGTTGCCATTAAGACAAACCCGACACCCGTTGAAAAACTTTGCTGATTGTTCACCATGCTTCCCCGAATCGGGGTGACTGTAGCAAATCAAACACTCACTGCAACCTGTTGTGCAGGCCCAATTCTAGTTTAGGTTTAGAAATTCCTTTTTTATGCTCTCAATTTTATATTGTCGCCATCGTAAGGGCTTTCAGGAACCACAGTCGTCTTGAAAATCTTGTCGAGAATTTTAATCTCAAGTTCGGTTCCAACTGAAGAATATTCAGGTTTAACCATAGCCAGCGCCAATGATTTATTCACCCTCCAGCCAAAGCCGCCATTGGTGGCGCGGCCCATAAGCGTTCCATTCGAATAAATTGGTTCTGATCCACGCGCATCCGAATGATCATCCGTCACACCATGAACTTCCATGGTGACGAAATTCCAGTTGAGGCCTTTTTCTTTGGCTACGACCAAAGCATCACGGCCAATAAAGGGGCCTTTGCTTGGATGTACGAAACGATCTAAGCCAGATTCATAGGCAGAATATTCAATTGAAAGTTCGCGTGGGATGAGGCGATAGGATTTTTCGATCGACATGCTCGACATGGCTTTAATGCCATAAGGCTTAATGCCAAATTCTTTGCCAGCTTCCATCAACTGATCGAACAAAGCGATTTGGCTTTCAACGGGCGAATGGAATTCATAGCCAAGCTCACCCACAAAGTTCACGCGTAGCACATGCGCAGAGGCTGTGCCAACGGCGATCTCTTGACCTGAAAGCCAAGGGAAGGCTTCATTCGATAAATCAGCCGATGTTAATTTCTGCAAAACTTTGCGAGAATTTGGCCCAGCCAAAACCAAAACCCCAAGCCGGGTGGTAAGCGGGTTCAAACGCACGGAATTATCGGCAGGCAAAAGCTTGCGCAGGCAATCATGGTCATGGCGTTCAAAGGCGCCAGCTGACACCAGATAGAAACGCCCCGTCGCCCATTCATAAACCGTGAACTCGGCCCGCACTCCGCCTGATGGCGTGAGCAAATGGGCAAGCGCAATGCGGCCTTGCTTCTTAGGAATTTTGTTGGCCAGAATTGCCTCAAGCCAAGCTCTAGCTCCCGGGCCAGAAACTTCCATTTTCGCAAATGCACTCATGTCTTGCAGCGCCACATTGTCCATCACATTGCGGCATTCTTCACCAACAAAGCGGAAAGAGTTTGAACGGCGGAACGACCATTTCTCAACAATGCGGCCATCATCCGTGGCGGGCGCATGATTGTGATTGGTCAAGGTATCTTGCTTATTAAGTTCAGCATCAGAAAGCGCATAGCCCTTTGGCGCAAACCAACCCGGCCGCTCCCAACCATAAACTGAACCAAACACCGCACCTAAATCTTTCATGCGGCCATAAATCGGCGTGCGTTTCAAAGGCCGTGCCGCAACGCGTTCTTCTTCAGGGAAATGCGGCGTGAACACATTGGCATAAGCCTCTTCGTTCTTCACTTGCAAATAGCCCTTGGTGGCATAAGGGCCAAAGCGCCGAGGATCGACCCCCATCATATCAATGGTGGGTTCACCATCGACAATCCACTCCGCCAATTGCCAACCAGCACCACCGGCGGCCGTCACACCAAAGGAATGACCCTCATTGAGCCAAAAATTCTTTTTATCCCAAGCCGGCCCAATGATCGGCGAGCCGTCTGGCGTATAGGCAATTGCGCCATTGTAAACTTTTTTGATGCCCACTTCACCAAAGGCAGGCACCCGCGTGATAGCCGTTTCAATATAAGGGCCCAAACGGTCCAAATCTTCTTGGAACAATTCATACTCGGATAGGTTCGATGGACCATCAACATAGCAACAGGGCGCACCCTTCTCATAAGGCCCCAGCAACAGCCCGCCATTTTCTTCGCGCATATACCAGCTTGAATCGGCCTCACGCAGAACTCCCATTTCCGGAAGGCCCTTGGCTTGACGGTCTTTAATCAGCGGATGTGGTTCGGTTACGATATATTGGTGCTCAACTGGAATGACTGGAATATCAAGACCAACCATGGCTCCCGTTTTGCGGGCGAAATTGCCCGAGCACGAAACCACATGTTCAGCTGTGATGTCACCTTGATCCGTCTTCACCAACCATTCGCCAGAAGGCAATTGTTCAATCGCTGTCACAGCCGTATTGCGATAAATTTCAGCACCGCGTGAACGCGCACCTTTTGCAAAAGCCTGTGTAAGATCGGCTGGTTGAATATAACCATCATCCGGATGCTGAATGGCACCGAGAATACCATCAGTTTCACACAGCGGCCAAATTTCTTTCAGTTGCGCTGGTGTCAGCATATTCACTTTAATGCCCAGCGTTTCGGCAATGCCTGCATAATACATAAACTCATCCCAGCGATCCTTGGTGCGGGCAATGCGGATGTTGGAAACTTTTTTGAAGCCCACATTCTGACCGGTCTCAGCTTCCAGCTCACCATAAAGCTTCACTGAGTATTTGTGAATTTGGCCGACTGAATATGACATATTGAACAGCGGCAGCAAACCAGCAGCATGCCAGGTGGAGCCCGATGTAAGCTCTTTGCGCTCCACCAAAACTACATCGCTCCAGCCCTTTTTGGCCAGATGATAAAGGGTAGAAACCCCAACCACACCACCGCCAATGACAACAACTTTTGCTTTGCTTTTCATGGAAACACCCTTTTTACGTCACTTATCATTAGTGAGCAAAACTCAACAGAGGTGAGAATGGAACGACTTAGGTCAGTCTTTTTCCGACAAGTGTGTATGTTGCAAAATAAACCGCGCCAAAGCCCTAACATCATCCCGGTCAAAAACAGGTATTGCGGCTTCAATTGCGCCAGTGGCCGCAACAGCCACAATTGTCGGGTCATTCCCCGCCAAGACCTCATGATTAAGTCCTAAATTCCGCACTTCAATTTTGTCATGGGCGTCGCGCTTGTAACCCTCCACAATCACCAGATCACATGGCGAAAGCTTTGCCAAAATCTCGCCAAGCGATGGCGGTTCGGCCCCGCGCAATTCATGCATAATGGCAAAGCGGTTTTGCGAAACTACTGCCACTTCGGTGGCCCCAGCCAAACGGTGCCTAAAACTATCACGGCCTTCATGGTCAATATCAAAATCATGGTGGGCATGTTTCACGGTGGAGATTTTATAGCCAAGACCTGTGAGATGGCGCACAAGTTTTTCCACCAGCGTGGTCTTGCCAGAATTTTTGAAACCACAAACACCGATTATTCTTTGCATTCAACGAACCTTGGGCAAAATCTTTAACGCCGCAACCATATCGGCTGGGGTGTTGATGTTCATAAAAGGATCGTAGTCATCAGCACGCCAATTTACCTTTGTGGCGTTAATTTTGAAAACCCAATCTTGCACCCGGTTTGATGTGTGTATCTCCTTTGCAAGATGGGGCAAAAGCGTCACTGGCCAAAACCCGGTGAGGAAGTGATCTTGACCTTTGGAATTGGCAAAAGCCGCTTTGGTGCCTGCTAGCTTCCTGACGAGATCATGCGGCAAGAATGGCGCGTCCGATGGCACGGTGACGACGGCATCATAGCCTTCTTCATTGGCATAAGTCAGTGCCGAATGAATTCCAGCAAGAGGCGTGTCAATCTCAGTTTCAATATCGGGAATAATATCAAATTCCAAAAATTCAAAGCGTTTGGTATCGCCATTGGCATTGATGACAATATCTTCAACTTGTGGACTGAGACGATCAATCACCCTAACAATGAGGGCCTTGGGCCCAAGTTTAACCAGGGCTTTTTCTGAACCCATGCGTTTTGATTTTCCACCTGCTATGATAGCGCCGAGAATGTTCATATGTGGCTATAAATCCTTTGGGTTGGGATGAAGATTTTGATTTCATCACCAACCGAAACTTCACCTTCGCATTCCACCCACGCGGTGAGGCCGCGCTTATGGGTTGCAGCCTTCACAAACTTTGGGCCTTTTTCGGGATAGGTTTTGGAAATCAAATCGGCCACCTGGCGGCAGGGGAGATTTTCCGTGTCAATCACCACTGTGGCTCCGGATGGAAATTGCAAGCGTGAAGAAGGCGGCAACAAAGTGAGATCGGGAATGCCTGATGTGACGAGATTTGCACCCAACCAAGAGGCTTTCATTTCAGGCAGTTCCAATGCGCTGGCCACCTCCTCCATCTCCTCTGCGGAGATCAATGTCATCTGCCGCACATTGCGAATAACCGTATTGCGCTTGTAAGTTTGTAAGGTGCGAGAATCTGAAAACCTCGTGAGACCGGCATGGCAATCGTCTTCTGGGCCAGACAACAACAAGTTAAGCGTGCTGCGGTTTTGTTTTTCAAAACCATCATCACGGTTCCCCATTGATAAAAGCTGCTCCACACGACCCATGATTTTTAATTTCGTAACGACAGACACGTTGCTGTTCTCCTGAATGCAAATTCACTATAGTAAAACCCATGGACAATCTCCACCCGGAAACGATGCTCGATCTTTCAGGTCTGCTATGCCCGCTGCCTGTGTTCAAAGCACGCAAGAAGCTGGAAGCTATGACTTCTGATTCCATACTTGTGGTCCTAGCCACCGACCCCATGGCAGCAATAGACATGCCACACTTTTGTAACGAGCAAGGCCATCAGCTTTTATCGCAAGAAAAAAGCGGCCAGACCTTAAAATTTAGGATCAAACGCAAATGACTTATGATTTCGGCGCATTCAACAATTGGGGCCAATTGAAAAAAGTGGCGGTGCGCTCGGTTGCATCGGCTTTTGTATCCGATGCCAAGATTGATGCGGAATGGGAAGACTTGAATTTCCATTCCAGACCCAATCTGGCAAATGCGTTGAAGGAATATGCAATTGTTGAGCAAACCCTTAAATCAACGGGTGCTGAAGTTATTGATCTGGGTGTGGGCGAGGGCCTGACGCTTGATAGTCTCTACACCCATGATGCTTTGATTATCACGCCCAAAGGCCTCGTGCGCCCGCGTATGGGCAAGCCGCAGCGCCGCAAGGAAGCAGCGGTCAATGGTGCTATTTTGGAAAAGCATGGTTTTCCAATTGCTGGTGAAATTACCGGTGAAGGCAAAATTGAAGGTGGCGATCTCGTGTGGATAGATCGCAACACTTTGCTCGCAGGTGTGGGTTATCGCACCAACGTTGAAGGTGTTCGCCAATTACAAGCCATTTGTGGATCTGATGTGAATGTTATGTGGTTTGATATGCCGCATCATAAAGGCAAGTCCGACGTCTTCCATTTGATGAGCTGCCTTAGCCCACTCGATCAGAATTTGGCTGTGGTTTACCAACCACTCATGGCTGGCCGCCTGTTAGAATTCCTTATATCGCGCGGCATAAAATTCGTTGACGTGCCAGATTCTGAATTTGAAACTATGGGCTGCAATGTTTTGGCGTTAGGGCCACGCCACGCCATGATGGTGGCAGGAAATCCTGTGACCGAAAAACGGATGCGCGATGCTGGTGTTAAAGTTGAGGTGATCGAAGGCTATGACATTTGCCGCAAAGGCGAAGGTGGCCCAACTTGCATGACGAGACCGCTTGTCAGAGCTTAAAACAACTCCTGCACCTTAGGCTTAAATCCGACCGTAATTGTTCCATCCGCATGCTCAATCAGGGGTCTGCGGATAAGCGATGTGTGGTTTTGCGCCAAGGCAATGGCTTTTTCTTCGGTTACATCTGTTTTGTCATATTCCGAAAGGCCACGCCAAGTATAGCCTGCGCGATTGATCAGTTTTTCCCAGCCGCCAACTCCCTTGATCCATTTTTTAA
>JAYUPT010000218.1:0-2932 GCA_043759965.1 Aestuariivirga sp.
TGCTTTTAGAAGCTGGCGGTAGTGATCGCCGATTTTATATTTCAATGCCGCTTGGCTATGGCAAATTGTTTTATGATGCCAAGGTAAATTGGCTTTACAAAACCGAACCTGACGCTGGCTTGGCTGGCCAACAAGACCTTTGGCCGCGCGGCAAAGTTTTGGGTGGCTCTAGTTCTATTAATGCCATGGTTTATGTCCGTGGGGCAGCCGAAGATTTTGACGGCTGGAAGACCGCCGGAAACCAAGGCTGGGGCTGGGATGATGTGCTGCCCGCCTATAAAGCTTTAGAGGACAATGAAGCAGGTGCTGATGATTTTCGTGGCGCTGGTGGGCCATTGTTCATCAGCCGCAACATGCGCGACCGCCATGCCTTGTGTGCGCCATTTATTGCTGCGGCTGAAGCTGCTGGTGTTCCATATAATTCAGACTTTAATGGAGCCACCCAAGAAGGTGTGGGCCATTATCAAATGACCATTAAAAATGGTCGGCGCAATTCTGCGGCGCGTGCGTTTTTACGGCCCGCTATGAAACGCAAGAATTTGCGCGTGGTAACGGGCGCACATGTGAAGCGGGTTTTGTTCGATGGCACGCGGGCAACTGGTGTTGAATACCAACAGAACGGCGTGACAAAAATCGCGAAGGCTTTACGCGAAGTTATTCTTTCAGGTGGTGCCGTAAATTCACCACAGCTCTTGCAGCTTTCAGGCGTTGGCCCTGCCCCACTATTGAAATCGCTTGGGATTGATGTGGTGAAGGCCAACGCCAATGTGGGCGCGCATTTGCAGGACCATGTGGGGATCAATTATACTTTCCGCATGAAAGTGCCAACACTGAATGATGAACTTCGGCCATGGTGGGGCAAGCTTCGCGTGGGGCTTAAATATCTGCTCACGAGGTCTGGGCCTTTAAGTTTGAGCATCAATCATGGTGGTGGTTTTTTCCGCACCAGTGTCAAGCACACGCGCCCCAACATGCAGCT
Organism: Aestuariivirga sp.; assembly: GCA_043759965.1. Taxonomy (GTDB): domain Bacteria; phylum Pseudomonadota; class Alphaproteobacteria; order Rhizobiales; family Aestuariivirgaceae; genus Aestuariivirga. Next base: position 980 of record JAYUPT010000218.1, read on the forward strand.
TTATATGCAGGCGTTTTCAACGCTGCTGCCAAAACCTGGTGAACGGCCCATTCTATCACCTGACCCGTTTTCTGGATTGTCATTGGGCTTATCCAATTGCCTGCCCACCAGCCGAGGTGAAATTATGATTGCATCGGCTGATCCATTTAAGCATCCACGAATCACGCCCAACGCGCTCTCAACCGCGCATGACGTGCAAGAAATGTTAGAGGCTGTGAAATTCTTGCGGGTGCTTGCCGCACAAAAACCGATGGCGGATTTGATTGCCGAAGAATTGCGGCCCGGCCCTTCTTTGCGAAGCGATGCGGAACTGATCGCAGATTTCCGCCAGCGCAGCGGCACAGTTTACCACCCCTCCTGCACCTGCCGCATGGGGCCAAATGCAAAGACTTCAGTGGTTGATGCAGGGCTTCGCGTTCATGGCGTGCAAAGTCTGCGCGTGGTCGATGCCTCAGCATTTCCAGAGATCACATCAGGCAATATAAACGCTCCCACGATGATGCTGGCGTGGCGAGCGGCGGAGATGATTTTGGCGGATGCTAACTAGCCCGTAACCAAGCACTTGCGTTCGGTTCCGGTGCGCGAGGTGTAGGTTCCAGTTACAGGGTTGAAGGATGAGTATTTCTTATCGCAATAGACATTCCAAGCTGCTGAACCTGGCTCCAGAATCAAGCGTAACTTCTTCGCTGGTTTTTCGATAACAGGCTCAGGCACCGGATCAAGCGTTGGTTCAGGTGGAATTTCGACGATTTCTTGAACTTTAGGTTTTGGCTTGGGAGTTGTAATCTTAACCAAAGGGGCTGGCTTAGGCGGGGCCAAGCATGAGGCTTGGGCAATATCATATTTATGTTGCCACAGCGCCTTATCAGTCGCTCTCGCATCGGCAAAATCTCTGGCATAGGCAGCACAGTATTCGGCTTTGCTGGCGTTGGCTGGTGTTGCCATAGTAGCATAGAGCATGGTGCAGCAGAACAGCGCCGCAATGATACGCGCTTGTTTCATAATTCAATCTCCGTCGCTGCCGTCCGACGCTCTTTAAAGCGCCGAAATAAGGCGAGGGTTAGGCTTGATGGCTGAGGATATCTTTGGCAGCGGCAACGGCCGATGAGAAGCAGGCTTGCAGAAGATAGCCGCCAGTTGGAGCTTCCCAATCCACCATCTCGCCAATGGCATAGACATTGCCGATTGATTTGATTTTGAAATGTTCGTCTAATTCTGTGAGAGCAACGCCACCTGCTGATGAAATGGCACGCACCAAGCTTGCTGGGCGCATGATTTTTATGGCGACAGACTTAATGCCTTCGCCGGTGATGGGTGCGTCGGTTTCTTTCATCAGAGAAATGCCAACAGCAGAAAGGCCCGCCACTTTGCGCAACCAATTAGACGTCGTGTCTTTGCCACGTGGCTTAGCGGCTAAGCGTTGGTCCAAAACTTCGGCGGTAAGATCAGGCCGAAGATCGACTAAGAGGGATTGGCCGGGCTGGTCGCGCATGTGGCGCGAGATGGCATAGATGGCGCCGCCTTCAATACCTTCGCTAGAGATCATCAATTCGCCGCGCACTTTTGTGCCCGCATAATTGAGGCCAATGTTTTTAACCGGTGTGCCTGAAAACCGATCTCTAAACACCCGGCTCCAATCCACCAGGAAGCGGCTATTGGCGGGGCGAAAGGCATTCACACGGATATTTTCGCCGCGCAAAATTGGAATCCATTCGGCATCAGAGCCAAGCTGCGGCCAGCTGGCACCACCCATGGCGAGAATGGTGGTGTTGCCGTCAAAGCCTTCCCAGCGGGTGTTGGATTTTAAAGTAACGCCCAGACTTTCGAGGCGCTTCAACCACGACCGCAACAGGGGCGAGGCTTTCATTTGTTTAGGGAAAACGCGGCCTGAGGAGCCGACGAATGTTTCAATACCCAGTCCATTCACCCATTCCACCAAAGCTGAAGGTGGAA
>JAYUPT010000219.1:0-7488 GCA_043759965.1 Aestuariivirga sp.
TCTCGGCATGCAGTTAGTTTCCACAGCATACAAGCGCCTTGCTTTTATTCTGCTTGGATTGCTGTTCGTGTCGTTCACGTTTTATGGCTGCATGATCGGATTCTTTCTGATGTCATCAAGCTGGGCTGCGCCACAAACTTTGATGCGTGGGCATGTGCTGGTTGACCGTGTTGAGAAAGATCTCGGTGATTTGCGCTTGGGACTTAATATGAATACCCAGAGAATGGGCGAAGCATCACAGCGCGCAGAAGATGCGACGCGTGCAGGCGCTGAAGCTGAAATTCTGGTGAGTTTTGCTGGCGATACTGTTTCAAAGGAAATTATTTCGCGGCGGCGTCAAGTTGAAGTGATTGATAAAAATATCAAGCGCACCGAGAAAATTCGCAAGGTGTTTTTGAAACAATTAGATGAATCTGGCCTCAAGTCAGAGATCAACTCGCTTTATTCTAAACGCTTGATTGACCGTCGTGCCTATACATCAAGCACATTGGGTCTTCTTGAAACTGGGCAGCGTTTGGCTGGAATTGAAAGCGACCTCGATATTTTAGTGAGCGATAAAGCTCAGCTCGTAACGCAATTACAAATGTTGCATTCACTTAAATTGCAGCTTGGGCAATCTGGCCCCATCGGTAACATTACTGCTGCATCTGCGGATCTTTTATTGCTTACCAAACAAGCATTGGATGCACGCGAGGCGAGAGATGCAGCGCGTAAAGAATTTGAAGTATCGAATAAAACGCAGCAAACCTTGCTCAATAGTGAAAAAGTTATACAAAAACAAATTGCAACATTTGAAGCTTCTACACTGGGCCGCGCCATAAATTCGCGTGTTGATGTGTTGTTTGTTCCTTATGGCAATGAATATAAATTCAAGCCTGGTGCACCACTTTATACCTGCCGTTTCACAATGGTGTGGTGCTCTAAAGCTGGCACCATTGGATTGGTTTTGCCCGGTGAAATTGCCAGTGTGCATCCATTTTTTGGAAAACCAATTCGTGGTTTCTTTGTTGAAGCCAACCTGATTGATAAACAAGCTGCAACCCGTGAGATTATTCATGCCCAACGGCCACCACTCTTCTTCTAGCAGGCGAGCAGCTTTGCTCGTTATGTCAAGTTTGCTCGGTATTGCTGGTTGCACCGGTGGCCAGTTGTTGGAGCTTCGACAAAGCCTTGCGCCGGTTTCTGATGTTCAGCCACTACAAATTGCTTCAGTTACACCCGCATTTCCGTTGAGGCCGCGCATTGAGCCTGTAGCGGATATTCAAATTGCAGCTACACAATCATCATGGTGTGCAAAGCTTAAAGAGAGCTCGGCTGCTGAAGCTATTATTTTGCGCTCGCCTACACTAACTGGAAGTTTAGATGACAGTGGCAATGCTACTCTTGGACTTAGTGTAAGTTATTCGTCTTTTGCGAAAGCAAAATTTGCAGAGCAACAGGCTGAAGCGAGATGCCGCAAATACCTTGCTGAAACAGGTTTGCAAAAACTGGTTTTTGTGTCGCCGCAAAATCTTACTGCTGCTGGCTACCGGGCTAAGTATAACACAATTCATGCCCAAAATTCGAAGTTGAAAAAGCTTCGCAAAGATATTGCTGCTGCAATGATAGCAGGTACTGTTGACCGTGAGAAAGCAACAGCATTGAATTTGTCAATTGACCGTTATTTGGCAGAAGGGCAGGCCGCAAAATCGCAAGCAGATAGGCGTATCAGTGAGCGTTTGTTGGTGCCAAAAGGCGCTGACATTTTGAGCCGTGAATTGCTTGAAGCGGAAGCGGATCTCGATACAATTGATAGCAAAGTTAGAACTGCCAATGCGATGGATGTGACGGCCCGCCTTGGCTGGGGGGATGATCTGAGTTCAGATGGTCTTAATGTGAGTGACCAATCATTTAGTGGTAAAGTGAGCTTTACAATGCAACTGGGTGCATTGGCACCGCAACGGTTTCAACATGAACGGCGTGCCTCTGAACTTGCGCGACAAGCAATTAAATCAGAAGAGGGCGGCGCAATCTGGCAGATTGGTGTGTTGCGCCGGATTCATGAACGGGCAATTTCTGGATTGATTGGATCTCAAGCAAAATTTGATCAAGCAATCAAAGAAGCTGAGCATTTGCAGGATGTTTTGATTTCTGCGCCGCAGCCTGAGTTTGATGGCGCACGGTTGGGAGCGGAATTTGAAGTGTTGAAATTACATGCTGAGCGCGCAAGTGTTGCGGGTTCAATTGCTGAAATTAACACCAACCTTAACCGCCTAAAAAATGGTTAGATTGATTATGTTTGGTCGGTTGGGTTAAAGCTTTAGCAACGCTCAACTTTAAGATTGTGACATGACAAATTTTTCTAAAGCCTATCTCATTGGTATTGATACTGGCGGCACTTACACTGATGCTGCAATCATTGATCCGGCCAATCACAAAGTGTTGGCAACGGCCAAGGCGCTTACCACCAAAGGTGATCTGGCAATTGGAGTAAGTGAGGCACTGTCGCTTGCCACTGAAAAGTTGGGCACCGCTTTTCAACCAGCTTTGGTGCAGCTGGTTTCTGTTTCAACAACCCTTGCCACCAACGCAGTGGTTGAAGGCCATGGCAGCCCAGTTGGGGTTATTTTGATTGGGTTTGATGATGCCATGGTGGAGCGCACTGGCATTGCAAAATCTTTCCCTGGCATTCGCATTGCACAAATTCAAGGCGGCCATGACCATAATGGCGATGCCACGTCGCCTTTAGATGAAGCAGCGCTAGAGCAGGCGATTGTTGCAATGGCGCCTGATGTGAGCGCTTTTGCAATTGCTTCCTCATTTGCGGGCCGTAACCCAGCGCATGAATTGAAGGCGCGTGAGATTGTGTCGCGGTTATGCGAAAAACCATCAACAATTTCAACCGAACTTTCGACGGCGTTGGATGCGCCGCGCCGGGCTTTAACGGCAGTTCTCAATGCACGGCTGATTTCTCGGATAACACAGTTGGTGGCCGCAATGCGCCGTGCCATGGTTGAAAAAAATATCGTCTGTCCACTGATGATTGTGAAAGGTGATGGCAGTTTAGCCAACGCGGATATTGTGGCAAGCCGCCCAATTGAAACCGTGTTATCGGGCCCTGCTGCAAGCTTGATTGGGGCGAAATGGCTTTCGGGCCGTGACGACTTTATCATGTCTGATATGGGTGGCACCACAACGGATATTGGAGTTTTAAGTGCAGGCCGTCCGCGCGTGGCGGAGCAGGGAGCTGAAGTTGCTGGTTGGCGGACCATGGTGCAGGCCATAGATGTTAAAACCATTGGCCTTGGTGGTGATAGTGAAGTGCAGATAGATTTTGGTGGGGCTTTAAATATAGGCCCACAGCGTGCTATTCCAATTTCATTGCTTGGCCATAAATTTCCACAGATTCTTGCCATAATGGAAGCGGAATTGACCGACACTGAAGGTGGTTCAATGCATGGCAAATTTGTGCTGTTGCCATTCGGTGCGGCTGGGCAAGGTGAAACTGCCGGGCTTAGTCCACGCGAAGCTGAAATTCTCGCCGATGTTAAGCTGCAGCCGCAGTCATTGCGCAGGCTTGCAACTTCATCTGGCGCTCAGCGAACTATAATGTCCTTGCGCAAGAAAGGCCTAATTCAATTCAGTGCTTTTACACCCTCTGATGCAGCACATGTGCTGGGCTTGCAAAACAATTGGTCAGCGGAAGCCGCTTTGCTTGCGGCGCGGTTGCTCACGCGGTTTAGGGATATGAAAGCGCCTGATGAGAGCCGCGTGCAAGAGTTTTGCAAATCGGTTTGGAACAAGACTGTTGCACTTTCTGCGCGGGTAGTTCTGGATATGGCGTTTGGTGTGCCTTTGAAGGCGGATGCGTTGCTTGATGTGGTAGCCCACGGGCATGAAACAAAGGGTTTGGTGCGGGTTCAACTTTCGCCAACGATTCCCATTGTTGCAGTTGGCGGTCCGGTTCGAATTTACTATTCAGAGGTGGCGCGCAGGTTGGCTTGTGAAGTGGTTTTTGCGCCGCATTGTGATGTGGCGAATGCCATTGGTGCTGCCGCGGGCATGGTTGCGCATAAGGTGATTGTGAATGTTGAGGGTGATGGCAATGGCGCGTTTCGCGTGTTGGGGGCAGGCGTTATTCAAGTTTATTCTGATGGCAAAGCTGCCTTGGCAAGAGCAACGGAATTGGCCACTGCTGAAGCGCAGAAAGTTGCTGGTGAACAAGGTGCCCATGAGGCCCGCATTTCAATCTCAATCCAAAAACATTTTCTACCAGATGCACAGAATGATGATGGTTTGCTTACAGCCATTGTAACGGCTGAAGCCACAGGGCGGCCGAACTAACTTAATGTTGCATTAACTACGTTTGAAATGTTTCAAGCTACTTACTGTTAACGGTCGATTTGCTTTCAATTGCGCAATGAAGAATTAACCGTGCTGCCAATAGAGTGACTCTCAATGGTAGTGGAGAGTTGTATTGTTATGAACGCCGTTGGTTTTAAAGGTTGGGAAGAGTTGGGTTCGAAGGCTGTTGCTTGGCGGGTTGAAAAACCGGAAGCTACAAAGCCTTCGGCAATGCCATTTTTCCCTGATCAGCAGGGTGGTGTTTATGAAAAGCTGCTCGCCAATCTTCCTGTTATGTTGCACAGCATGGATGGTTCTGGACGCATGCTCTCGGCTAATGCCGCATGGTGTCAAGCGCTTGGCTATGAGCCGCAAGATATTGTGGGTCGCAGCTTCAGTGAGTTTCTGCCGCTTGAATCGCGCAGCCGTCTGGTCACCGAAATTTACCCGAAATATTTGCTTTCAAGTTCCTATCGTAATGGTGAAATTCTCATCCACCGCAAAGATGGTTCGCTGGCCACAGTGATGCTTTCGATGAATGCTTATCGCGGCGACAAAGGCCGCTTGGAACGTTCAGTTTGTATTCTTGAGGATGTGACAAACCGCAAAATTGCTGAAATTGCATCCTCTCGCAGCGATCAGAGATTCAGGGGTGCATTTGCTGCTGCTGCTCATGGCATGGCCGTGGTTAGCCCCTCTGGGCAAATTGAAGCCGCAAACGAAGCGCTGTGCAATTTTCTGGCACGCAATGATTTGGAAACAGCAACATTTGGTTTTGATGAGCTGTTACACAGGGATGATCGCGGCCAATTTTTAAATGGCATGCGCCAACTTTTGTCGGGCGAGACGGCTTTGTTGCAACAAGAGCTGCGTTTCTCAACGCCAGGAGGCACTGTGGTGCATGGGGCCACATCGATTGCACTTGTAAAGAATGAAAAGGGTGAGACCGAGCAGCTCATCGTTCAGATCAATGACACCAGTGAGAAAAAACTTGTGAACGAGCGCTTGCAAAAGGCGCAGAAAATGGAAGCAATTGGCCAGCTCACGGGCGGCTTGGCGCATGACTTCAACAATTTGCTCACCGTGATTATCGGTAATTTGCAATTGCTTGACGGCAAGCTGGGTGCGGATGAAAAATCAGCCAAGCGTGTGGCAGAGGCGGTTGACGCTGCGCAAAAAGGTTCTGATCTTACGCGGCAACTCTTGGCCTTCGCGCGCAAGCAAGAGCTTGAACCGCAAGACGTTGGTGTGAATGATTTGATTGTTGGTTTGGCGCCATTGATTGAACGTACGTTGGGCGAAAATGTTGCGCTCAAAGTAGATGTGATGGCAGGTGATCCGCGCACGCTGATTGACCCATCACAGCTTGAATCAGCCATCCTCAACCTGTCAATCAATGCGCGTGATGCGATGAATGACAGTGGCAAGTTGACCATTGAAACGCAAGGCGTTTATTTGGACCGTTTCTATGCCGACAAGAATCCTGAAGTTGTGCCGGGCAATTATGTGATGGTTGCGGTTTCTGACAATGGTTGCGGCATGTCTGCTGAACTTTTGGAAAAAGTGTTCCAGCCCTTCTTCACAACCAAAGCACCAGGCAAAGGCACCGGCCTTGGGCTTTCCATGGTTTATGGTTTCATCAAGCAATCTGGCGGCCATATTAGTGTTTATTCTGAAGTGGGCCATGGCACATCAGTTAAAATGTATTTGCCGCGCCGCATGAGGGCTGGTGAAGAAGTGATGCTCAAATCTGTTCCACCACTTGAAATGCAAACGCGTTCTTTTGTTGAGCCAGTTACAATGCCTGTTGCTACAATTGAAGTGCCAGCAGAATTGATACAAGCGGCACCAGCACGCCGTCCCAAAATTCTTGTAGTGGAAGATCAAGAAGCGGTGCGGGCCGTAGCTTGTGGCTTCCTCGAAGATTTTGGTTATGAAATTGTTGAAGCCGGAGATGGCTTCCAGGCCCTTGCTGTGTTGCAAGAGCATGATGACATTGATTTGATGTTCTCAGATGTGGTGATGCCGGGGGGCATGAACGGTTTTGATTTGGCGCAAGCAGCTTTAAGCCTGAAACCAAACCTTAAAATCGTTCACACATCGGGTTATCCAAAAGGGGCCATGGTGCACCAAGATGAGCCGCGCTTTAAAAACGGCTTTATCATTATGAAGCCCTATCGCCGCGACGAGCTGCAAAAGATTATTCGCGATGCACTGGAATTGCAGGGCTAAAGTGTTCTAAGCAGACGGAATTGCAACTTTAGAAGCGATTCCGCCATGCTCGAACTCTTCACGCCAGAAAATCTTGTCACACTTGTCATCTTAACCGCACTTGAAACCGTGCTCGGTTTTGATAATTTGCTTTACATTACCATTGAAGCAAAACGCGTTGCACCTGAACACCAAAAATATGTGCGGCGCATTGGCACAATTTTGGCAATTGCTTTGCGCGTTGTGTTGCTGTTCGTGGTGTTGCAACTTATCGCGCTATTTCAAGCGCCATGGTTTGGGTTCCATCTGCCGTTTGCTTCGGGCGAATTTAGTGGGCACAGCATTATTGTTTTGTTGGGCGGGCTGTTCCTCATCCGCACGGCGGTGAAAGAAATAAAGCACATGTTAAGTGTTGATGATCTTGAGCATGAAACCAATGCCGGGCCTAAGCATCGCACTGTCGCTTCAGCTATTTTCTGGATTCTGATGATGAACATTGTGTTCTCGTTTGACACTGTGCTTTCGGCTGTTGCGCTTACAAAGGTTTTTGCAGTGATGGCTCTCGCCATTTTGATTTCGGGCGCATTGATGGTTTTACTAGCAGATCATGTGGCGCGGTTTTTGGAGAAGAACCGGCTTTATGAAGTGCTGGGCCTTTTCGTTTTACTGCTTGTGGGGGTGATGCTTACGGCAGAAGGCGGGCATATCGCTCATCTCAATTTCTTTGGATATGCAGTTGAGCCAATGACGAAAACCACATTCTATTTTGTGCTAGCGGCGCTGGTTATTGTGGATGTGTTGCAGGGCAAATATCAGAAAAAACTTTCGACAGAAAGCAAACACGGGGAGGGCTGATCATTGCCCTTTTTAATCTGACAAGCTAGAAGCGCCGCCAATTAACTCATATTCGTTTTAGGATCATCATGGCGCGCCAATTTATTTATCATATGCAAG
>JAYUPT010000220.1:0-7477 GCA_043759965.1 Aestuariivirga sp.
GTGGTTTATCTGGCTTTTTAGCTGGGTGGGCTGCCCGTTCTGATGCGAGGTTCGCCCCACAACGCCCTCGCTCGACGGTATGCCCTCGGATCGCCCGCCCACTGCTGGTCTGAGGGCATCTTCGTTTCTGGCGCCAACCCCATAGAAATTGTGGACAAATCCCCACTGCCCGTCCTAAAGAGCGTCACGCTATTTTCATTGGGAAAAATTATGACGGGTCTTGCTCACATACGGTCAACATTTTTGGATTATTTCAAGAAGCAAGGACACGAGATTGTTGCTTCGTCGCCCTTGGTGCCACGCAATGACCCCACATTGATGTTTGCAAATTCCGGCATGGTGCAATTCAAGAATGTGTTCACGGGTGCCGAAAAACGCCCCTTCACCCGCGCCACCACAGCACAAAAATGCGTACGCGCTGGTGGCAAGCATAATGATCTTGACAATGTGGGCTATACTGCACGCCACCACACATTTTTTGAAATGCTCGGCAACTTTTCATTCGGTGATTATTTCAAGCCCGATGCTATTGAATGGGCTTGGAATTTGATAACCAAGGAATACGGCCTGCCCAAAGATAAGCTGACGGTTACGGTTTATCACGATGATGATGAAGCTTTTAATCTCTGGAAAAAAATTGCAGGGCTTCCTGACAGCCGTATCATCCGCATTCCCACCGCCGATAATTTTTGGGCGATGGGAGACACGGGGCCGTGCGGGCCATGCTCTGAAATTTTCTTTGATCATGGAGACAAGATTTGGGGTGGCCCTCCCGGTTCTGCCGAAGCTGATGGCGATCGCTTTATTGAAATTTGGAATCTGGTGTTCATGCAATATGAACAGCAAAGCAAAGAAGTGCGCGTGAGCTTACCCAAGCCATCCATTGATACAGGCATGGGCTTGGAGCGCATTGCTGCGGTGCTGCAAGGCACGCATGACAATTACGAAACTGATTTATTCCGCGCGTTGATTGCCAACATTGTTGAAAACACCGGAGTTGCAGCAGAAGGCAAGAACAAAGCTTCCAACCGCGTGATAGCTGATCATTTGCGCGCTTCATCGTTCTTGATTGCCGATGGGGTTTTGCCTTCCAATGAAGGGCGCGGTTATGTGCTGCGCCGCATTATGCGCCGCGCCATGCGCCATGCTGAATTGCTGGGCATGCGTGAACCTTTGATGTTTAAATTGGTGCCAGCCTTGGTGCGTGAAATGGGTGCAGCTTACCCTGAGCTTTCTCGAGCTGAGCCGATGATCACCGATACTTTGCAACTGGAAGAAACGCGCTTTCGCAACACTTTGCAGCGCGGGCTTAAATTGCTTGATGAAGATTCTGCTGGCCTCACCAAAGGAGATACATTTTCTGGCGAAACGGCTTTCAAACTTTATGATACCTATGGCTTCCCATTAGACTTGACCCAAGATGCTTTGCGCGCGCGCGACATTACGGTTGATACCACAGCCTTCAACACTGCAATGGCAAAGCAAAAAGCTGATGCCCGTGCCGCATGGAAAGGTTCGGGCGAAGCGAAAACTGAAACCGTGTGGTTTGAAATTCGTGAGCGCGTGGGCGGCACTGAGTTCTTGGGCTATGATACCGAAACCGCGGAAGGCGAAGTTTTGGCATTGACCGTTGATGGCAAAGATGTGAGCGTCTTAAGGCCGGGCGAAAAGGGCACAATCATCGTCAACCAAACGCCGTTCTATGCTGAATCTGGCGGCCAGACGGGTGATCATGGTGTGATCAAGGGTGCTGATGGTGCGGTGTTCAAAGTAACCGAAACGCAAAAGCGTTTGGGCGATCTGTTTGTGCACCACGGCCATGTTGAAGCTGGCACATTTAGAATTGGTGCCGCAGTTGAAATGAATGTTGATCACGCGCGCCGCTCCAGCAGTCGCCAGCATCATTCGGCAACGCATTTGTTGCATGAGGCTTTGCGGCGTGTGCTGGGTGACCATGTGGCGCAAAAGGGCTCACTGGTTGAGCCCGGCCGTTTGCGCTTTGATTTCTCGCACAATAAGGGCCTGAGCACGGATGAACTTGCGCAAACCGAGTTGATTGCCAATTCAATTATTTTACAAAATGATTCTGTAAGTACACGCCTCATGTCGGTCGATGCTGCCATTGCTGAAGGAGCCATGGCTTTATTCGGCGAAAAATATGGCGATGAAGTACGCGTGGTTTCCATGGGCCGCAATAGTACTGAAGCCAAGCGCCCAATCTATTCATTGGAACTTTGCGGCGGCACGCATGTGGCCCGCACTGGCGACATTGGTTTGGTGAAGGTCATTGCAGAAAGTGGCACTGCCGCAGGGGTTCGCCGCCTTGAAGCATATGCTGGTGATGCCGCTTTGGCCTATCTCAACCAACAAGATGAGCGCGTGCAGGCGGCGGCCTTAGCGTTGAAGTCTTCGCCGGCTGAAATGCTTGGCCGCATTAAGGCACTGCTAGATGATCGCAAGAAATTAGAACGCGAATTGACTGAAGCGCGCAAAGCCCTTGCCATGGGTGGTGCTGGTGCATCTGGTGGTGCCGAAGCTGAAACTGTGAACGGAGTTCAGTTTATGGGCCGCGTGCTTCGCGGTGTGGCAACGCAAGATTTAAAAGGCTTGGCCACTGAGAGCTTGAAAAAGCTTGGCTCTGGAATTGTGGCTTTGGTTGCAGTTTCGGAAGATGAGAAGGGCGCATGTGTTGTGGCGGTTAGTGCTGATCTCACCACAAAGTTCAATGCTGTTGAACTCGTAAAACTTGGTTCACTTGCTTTGGGTGGCAAGGGTGGTGGTGGCAGGCCTGATATGGCGCAAGCTGGTGGCCCCAATGGCGACAAAGCCGAGGAAGCACTTGCAGCAGTGAAGGCCGTGCTTATTTAAGCGGCCAAAGCACTGGACGAGAGTTTGGTGCTGCTGAGGTATCAACCTCGCTCAATCGTTATTCAAATGTTTACTAAATGGCTGCAATGATCGTTGCTTACTGATTTTCGATTTCCCTGGGGAGGGAGGGCTCGCAATTTATTGCTGGGCTTTTGAAAGGTATGACATGAGCAAACTTATTGCTTCTCGCGCGGCCGCTATCCGACTTGTTTGGATTATTGGGATATTGCTCATCCCAATTATCTTTTTGGGTTATTTTCTAATATCGAAGATGCAATCAGAAATCAGCTTTTCTAATAAAGAAACTGGTGGCATTCGTCTCATTGGCTTGATTGCACCTGTATTGTTAGATGCAGCGTCTGGAAAATATGAGTCTGAAAGCTATTCGCAGTTGCTGTTAGAGGGGCCAGCGGCTTCTGTAAAAATTAATGGGCGCGGTGAGTTTGAACAGCTCCGAAAAGCTTTGATGCAAAACCCGATTGAACCAAAGATAGTTCTAAAACTGTCGCACAACTTTATTATGCAAGTTGGCGAAATTTCAAATCTCATTCTTGATCCTGAACCTGAGAGTAATTATTTGGCCGCCGCCAGCACGCAAGGGCTGCCCAATTTGGTATTGGGTTTTAAGCAACTGCAAGATGTGGCAAGCAAAACGATTAAGCAAAATGACGCTAAGTCTCTAGCCATGATCAGTTCTGCAAATGGCCAACTTATTGAGATTTCTAAAGTTGTGAGCTCATCGATCAATTTGGCCAAAACATCGGCGAGACGCTCTTTTGACTATGTGCCGACCTTAGCTTTAATGGATTCTATCCGCAAATCAATTGATCGACGCTCGCAAGAAATTGAAGCAAGCTTTGGTGCTTCCGCCGTGGATTTTATGGCTATGAAATACAGCTTAACAGCAGTTTCTAACAGCATGATGAATGACTATGCCTTGCTGTGGAAACAAGTAAATGTGCGGTTTGCGGAAGTTATTGCAAAGCGTGAACAAGCCCTGAATCGGAAAATGACGATCGCAGTTCTCATCTCTTTTTTGGCCATTTTGGTTGGGGTTGGGTCTGCGATTGCGATGTTCCAATCTACGCTTAAACGCCTTGATGACATTTCGAAGGCGAAAGAAATTGCTGATCTAGCGCGCGAAGAAGCCGAAGATATGGCGGGCAAACTGACTGTGATTAACGGTGACATGATAACCATGAACCACAATCTGGCCAGCCAAATGCAAATGTTGAAAGAAGCTCAGGATGCCTTGGTCAATAAAGGGCGCATGGAACAATTGGGCCAGTTGACTGCAACTATTGCCCATGAACTGCGTAATCCACTTGGCGCTGTTCGCACATCTGCCTTTCTGATTGAACGCAAAATCAAGGGTAAAGAACTGGGTTTTGAGCCGCAGTTGGCGCGCATCAACAATGGTGTTTCACGGTGTGATGATATCATTACACAGCTCCTAGATTTTTCGCGCAGCAGACCATTGGCAGCACGGCCTGCCAATCTTGATGATTGGTTGGCAAAAATTGTGGAAGAGGAAGCAAGGCTATTGCCTTCGGCTGTGGCCATTGAATGTGTGCTGAATATGCAAGGCCAAGAGGTGCCTTTTGATCCGGCCAGATTGCAGAGGGCGATCATCAACCTTTTATCAAATGCGGCTGAAGCCATGGTTGGCAAGGGTGACGACCCATCTCGTTTTGAAACCAAGGTTCCCAAAATTTTTGTGCGAACAGATGTGCTGGATGGGTTTGCTCTGATCAAGATTAAAGACAATGGCCCCGGCATTTCGGCTGAAAACCTTGAAAAAATTCGTGAGCCACTTTTCACAACAAAGAGCTTCGGCACAGGGCTTGGTTTGCCTGCTGTTGAGCAAATTGCCACTCAGCACAGTGGAAGATTGGAGATCAATTCCAAGCTTGGTGCTGGTGCGGAATTTATCATTTGCTTGCCACTTACTAACGTTACCGAGGTTGCAGCATGAAGGAGACACGACAATCAATGTTAAGCGCAGAAGTTTTGTTGCAAATTTTGGATAACTTACCAACATCAATTTTCGTAAAGGATGAGCAGCTTCGGTTTGTTTATTCTAACAAAATTCATTGCGCTCTTATTGGCAAAACCGAAGCCGAAATGCTGGCGAAGTCGGACAGAGACTTCTATAGCGAAGAAGAAGCGCGTGGATTTATGGAAGGTGATCGACGCGTGATCGATCACAATGAAGTGGTGCGCGCTGAAGAGCTTGCCTCGCCAAAAGATGGCATGAGTAAAGTTGTGCTCACCCGCAAGGTACGCATGGCAGGCGCTGATGGCAAAATTTACTTGATTGGAACCAACAGTGATCTTACTGAAATAAAAAAGCGCGAAGAGCAATACCGTGCATTAGCTGAAACAGTACCGGTTGGTGTTGTGCAATTGGAAGAAGATGGCCGCATTAGTTTCTCAAACCCACTTCTACATGCTTATTTGCGAAGTGATTTGGAGAGTTTGTCACTTGAATCTCTATGCCACGCTGTTGGTAAAGACAAGGAAACGTTTCCAGGTGAGGCAAGCCGATTTGAATGTTCACTGCATCACGTCGATGGACTTGAGCGGCGCGTATTGGTGATTAGCTCTGGTTGGCTGCTGCTGGCTAAAGGCAAAAATCGTTCCGCAATTGTCAGCATTGTCGATGTTTCCGAAAATACTGAGTTGAGGCGCATTAATGAAGAAATTCTGCGCTTAAACCAGCAGTTAGCTTCAAACATGAAGCAATTGGAAGAAGCGCAAGATGCGCTGGTTAAAAAAGGCCGCATGGAGCAAATGGGGCAATTGACGGCCACTATTGCGCATGAATTGCGCAACCCGCTTGGTGCCGTTCGCACTTCAGTATTTTTGATGGAGCGTAAACTTAAAGATAAAGGTTTGGGTGTTGAGCAACAATTACAGCGTATCAACAATGGTGTGGTGCGCTGTGACAACATCATTACACAGCTTCTTGATTT
This sequence comes from Aestuariivirga sp., assembly GCA_043759965.1. GTDB lineage: Bacteria > Pseudomonadota > Alphaproteobacteria > Rhizobiales > Aestuariivirgaceae > Aestuariivirga. The sequence continues at coordinate 5,844 of JAYUPT010000220.1, forward strand.
CTCCCGCACACGCAATGTGAAATGCGAGATGGGCAATCTTGATCAATGGCTTGAAGAGGTGATTGGGGAAGAGTCGAGAAAACTACCAGCGGCTTTGCAAATTACATGCGACTTTGGTGTTGGTGAAGTGCCCGTTCCGTTTGATGGGGCAAGGCTGCAACGGGCCATTGTGAACCTGCTTTTTAATGCATCAGAGGCGATGCTGGGCAACAGTGATAGTGCGCCGATCAAAGCGACGGGCTCGCCAGAAATTTGTGTTTCAACAATTCTGAGTGCAAACGAAGTTGCGATTTGTGTTTCCGATAATGGCCCAGGCATGGCACCGGAAGTTTTGGCGAAAATTCGAGAACCTTTGTTCACAACAAAGAGCTTTGGCACCGGCTTGGGCTTGCCTGCCATTGAGCAAATTGCCGCCCAACATGGAGGGCGATTGGAAATCACTTCAACTGTTGGTGCGGGGGCCGTGTTTACGCTTTATCTGCCATTGGTTTCACCGATTGAGGAGGCGGCATAATGGTGCGTTCTTTGCGAATTTTGGTTGTTGATGATGATATTGATAATGCTCAATCATTAGCTGAACTATTTGATCTCGAAGGTCATGAGGCCATGGTGGTGCACAGTGGCGAAGCTGCAATTGCGGCCCATATGGCGCAGCATTTTGATTTGGCATTTATGGATGTGATGATGCCCGGCTTAAATGGTGTGGAGAGTTTTTTGCAAATTCGCAAAATGAAACCACAGGCCAAAGTTTTTATGATGACGGGCTATAGTGTTGAAGAGCTTTTGAAGCAGGCCATTGATCAGGGAGCTTTGGGGGTTTTGAACAAGCCAATGGATGCTGGTGCTATTCTTAGCATGGTGAATCAGGTTGGTGCTTCTGGCCTGATGGTGGCACCGGCAATTGGACCGAATTACAGCCAATCACTGCGCAAGGTTATTGCAAATTCTGGTTTTCAATGCCGCGTTGTGACTGAGGCAAAGGAAGCACAAGATACTTGCGGTACAGAAGAAGTGTTGATTTTAGATTTTAAAACACCCCTGATTGACAGTGTTGGAGTTTGCTCAAACATGCGCCGGAAGGCGGCTGCTCAACCCACAATTATTATAACACCGCAATCGGCCCAAGACCATGTTGGCTATGATGCTTTACGGGATTTGGCGGTGACTGGAATTTTGAATAAACCATTTGATCCTATGGAATTGTTGGATCGACTTGAAATGCTTGCGGCTTAATTACTGGAAAAGAAAATGACAAAAATATTGAACATACTAGTTGTTGACGATGATACGGAAAATGCCGATGCATTGGCCGAGCTGTTTGCATCGGAAAACCACAGGGTGATAGTGGCCTATGATGGTAATGAAGCGATTGAGGCTTTCAAATCTAACCAAGTTGATCTTGGTTTTTTTGATGTGATGATGCCCAATAAAAATGGTGTAGAGAGCTTCTTGGAAATTCGTGCACTGAATCCTGATGCGCGAATTTACTTCATGACAGGTTTTAGTTCGGATGTGCTGCTGGATAAGGCGCGCGACCATGGTGCTTTGGGTGTTTTTGGAAAACCAACTGATCCTTCTATGTTGCTTGATGCAGTGGACCGCGAAGCCGCTTAACTTTCTAGTTTTGAAACAAA
>JAYUPT010000221.1:0-22771 GCA_043759965.1 Aestuariivirga sp.
TTTTGCCCAATGATTCAATCACCACCCATGCTGTGCGCATTCCCGGCATTCTGATTGACTTTATTGTGGAGGCCCCAGAGCAATGGCAAACCACGCAAACGCCTTATGATCCGGCGATTAGTGGTGAAGAGCGAAAGCCCCTCGATAGTTTTGCGCGCATGGAATTTGGCACAGGTAAAGTGATCGCGCGCCGTGTCGCCCAAGAATTAAAAAATGGGTGGGCCGTGAATTTAGGTTTCGGTGTTTCCGCCAATGTGCCGCGCATCTTGTTGGAAGAAGGCCAGCACGGCGCTGTCACTTGGGTGATAGAGCAGGGTGCCGTGGGCGGCATTCCTTTGTTGGAATTTCAATTTGGCTGCTCATCAAATGCTGAAGCCATTGTCGCAAGCCCGCACCAGTTTACTTATTTTCAAGCGGGCGGATTTGATTGTTCACTACTGTCGTTTTTGCAAATTGATCAGCACGGCAGCGTGAATGTGCACAGATTAGGTGCACGCCCCCATGTGACGGCAGGGGCAGGTGGTTTTGTCGATATCACCGCACGCGCCAAGAAAATTGTGTTCTCCGGCTTTTATAACGCTGGCGCCAAGATGGATGTTATGGATGGCAAGCTGCACATTGGAAAGGAAGGCAAGATTAAAAAGCTGGTGAAGTCTTGTGAGCAGATCAGCTTCTCTGGCCGCCGTGGTATTTTGCAAAATCAGGATGTGATTTACATTACAGAACGGGCAGTGTTGAAGCTGACACCAGAAGGCATTGTGCTCATCGAGATTGCGCCAGGTATTGAATTACAAGCGAATATTTTAGACCAATCAGAAATTCCCTTGATCATCTCGCCAAATCTTAAAACCATGGACGCTGCATTGTTTAGCGCCGCAACATTAGGATTGAATTTGTATGACTGACACTGGCGATGCCCGCATTAAACTAACGGTTGATGGCCCCGTCGCAACGATCACAATTGCGCGACCAGAAAAATTAAACGCCCTCGATTTTGAAATGATCCTAGCGCTCGAGCGTGCTGCCCTGGCAATTGATGCCAACAGCGCAGTGCGCGTGGCCATCATCACAGGGGAGGGTGAAAAATCATTCTGTGCAGGCGGCGATATTGCCGCGTGGTCTGCCATCAGTGCAGAAGATTTTGGATTGCAATGGGTGCGCGCCGGCCACCGCGCCTTTGATGCACTCACGAGATTGCGCCAGCCTTTAATCGCCGCCCTCAATGGCCATATTTTGGGTGGAGGTTTTGAACTGGCAACCTGCGCTGATTTTCGCTTTGGCGAAGAGCACATCAAAATTGGCTTACCTGAAACGGGCCTTGGAATCATCCCCGGCTGGTCCGGCACCCAGCGCTCTGTTAAAAGGTTTGGTTCCCAAATTATCCGCCGCATGGCGCTGCTTGGTGAGGTGTTAACAGCCGAGCAAGGCTTGGCCGCAGGCTTGATTGATAGAATGGTTCCCAAAGGAAGTTCCGTGGCGGCAGCACAAGACATGGCAAAATCAATCCTTACACGGAGCAATTATGCCACGGCAGCTGCAAAAATGTTGATCAACGCAGCAGATGGTGAAGACGCAGAGCGAGCCCTTGAAACGCTTGCAGGTGTTTCAACAGCGCATAGCAGCGAGCTAAAACAAGGCTTGGAAAATTTTAGAGCCAAGAAGAAACCTCAATAGGTTTTAACGCCATTGATCGCCAAATAAACTGAATAAAGCGAAGTGGTTCCGCAAATAAACAAGCGGTTCAGTTTTGCTCCGCCAAAACACACATTCGCAACCAATTCAGGAATCTTAATTTTGCCGATCAAAGTTCCATCTGGATCATAACAATGCACGCCGTCACCTGCGCTGGTCCACAATCTGCCATCTGAATCAAAGCGAAAGCCATCAAACATTCCTGAAGTGCAATCAGCAAAAATGGAATTCTTGCCTAGTGTCCTGCCGTCAGTATTCACTACAAATTTGCGAATATGTTTCGGGCCATTCAAAGTGTGGCTCAAACCTGTATCGGCAATATAGAGAAATTTTTCATCTGTTGAGAACGCAATGCCATTGGGCTTGTCAAAATCAGTGGCCACGCGCGTAAGCTCACCCGATTGACCGTCGATCCGGTAAACGTGGCACCCCTCTTGTTCCATCTCGGATTTTTCGCCTTCATAGTCGATGATGAGTCCATAAGATGGATCTGTGAACCAAATCGAACCATCTGATTTCACGCACACATCATTGGGAGAGTTCAGGCGCTTGCCATTGAAATGCGAAGCAAGTGTAGTGATTGTGCCATCATGTTCAGTGCGCGAAACGCGGCGGCCATGATGTTCACATGTCACCAAACGGCCTTGCCGATCAACGCTATTGCCATTTGAATAATTGGAGCCCGCACGGAATACAGAAACACTTCCATCTGTCTCGTCAAAGCGCATCATGCGGTTGTTTGGAACATCAGACCACAGCAAATAGCGCCCGCCACCAAACCACGCAGGCCCTTCTGCCCAGCGGCATCCAGTCCACAACCTTTCAACCCGCGCATGGCCAACCAGGCAGGCGTTAAACCGATCATCTAGAACTTCATAACTTGTACCTTCTGGTTGCCCATAAAACATGCAATCGCCTCCCATTTGTATGACAACGATAACAAAGCATGGCAGAGCCACAAAGCAATTTCGCTAACAGTCCGGCAGAATTTAAAATCACCGATAAGCTGGCAAAAATCCAAGTTCTGTAATAGCATCAAATTCTGTGGGATAGGGTTTGCAATTGCCTAAAGTATCTTTGGTCATTTTTGATTGTGATGGCGTGTTGGTGGATAGCGAATATCTCAGCGCCACCGTGCTGATTGAGGTGTTTGCCGAAATTGGCATCAAGCTCGATCTGCCATTTGTTTATGCCAATTTTGTAGGCCATAGTTTTACAGCGGTGGCCGCTAAATATGCGCGGGCGCACGGCACAAATGTTGGCGAGAATTTTGAACAAGATTATCGCAACAGGTTGTTGCAAAGTTTTATGGGCCACTTGCAAGCCATGCCGGGCGTTGTGGCTGTGCTCGATAGCTTGAACGTTCCTTATTGCCTTGCTTCTGGCAGCAGCCCCACGCGCGTCAATCGTTCGTTGGAAATTTCAGGATTGAGTTCGCACTTTGAAGGACGCATTTTTACAACAAACATGGTGAAAAATGGCAAGCCTGCGCCAGATATTTTCTACCATGCGGCAAAAGTTATGAACGTGAATGCCGCCGAATGCTTAGTGATCGAAGACAGCACAACTGGCGTCACCGCAGCAAAATCTGCTGGAATGATCACTTGGCAATTCACCGGTGGAGTGCATTTTAACTATGGTTATGAGCATGTTCCAGCACCAGCCTTGGTAGATCGGCGATTTAACCGTATGATAGATTTTTTTGAGAGTGCTCCGCAGTTGCGGCGCCAAGAGAAGGCCTAAGCCCACATGGTGCGCAATATTGAACAAGAGAATTCGCGGTTAGACGAGGCAGCCAGAGCAGGCTGGCTTTATTACATCGCAGGTAACACCCAAGATGAAATTGCGCGCAAGCTTGGTGTCTCTCGCCAAACTGCACAAAGGTTAGTGTCGCTTTCAATATCTGAAAAACTCATCAAAGTAAGGCTCGATCACCCGATTGCAAATTGTTTGCAGCTTTCAGAGCGCGTTAAAGAAAAATATCAAATTGATTTCTGTGAAGTGGTGCCAAGCGATCCTGAATCAGATTCAATTTCTTTGGGCGTGGCGCAGGCCGGTGCCGCCGAGCTTGAAAAATATATCATCTCGCAACACCCCGTCATTGTTGCCATGGGCACCGGTCGCATGTTGCGTGCCATGGTTGATCAGCTCACCCCCATGGAATGCCCGCAACATAAAATCGTATCGCTCGTGGGCAACATCGCATCCGATGGCTCTGCGTCTTTGTATGATGTTGTGAGCCGCGTTGCTGATGTGGTGAAGGCCCCGCATTATCCCATGCCGCTTCCGGTTATTGCCACAACTGTGCAGGATAAATCACTGCTGCTCGCCCAAAAGCCAGTTCGCAATGTGGTCGATCTTGCACGGCAAGCTGATGTTACGTTTGTTGGTGTTGGCACTGTGGGCGATGATGCAGCCTTGGTGCGAGATGGCTTCGTGAAGCCGGATGAAATGCGAGCCCTCGTCAAAGCTGGTGCCACGGGGGAAATTATTGGCTGGGCCTATGATGCAGGTGGCAAATTGATTGAAGGTTTCACCAATGACCGCGTCGTCAGCGTGCCTTTAGACCAGCCCGCAAGTCGGCGTATCATTGGAATTGCGATGGCTCCACCGCGCCTTAGCGCCATCAAAGGTGCTCTGGTTGGCAAGCTTATAAATGGGCTGATTACCAATGAGTCTATGGCAAAAGCCCTTTTGACATAAATCGAATTGAGCGTTTGCCAACAAAAAGAGCAAAAGCCCATAGTCTATAATATCATTTTATTTCAACATTTTACTATAGAAAATCCACCCTAATGCTGCAACGCAGCGACGATTCATTATTGACTCTTTTGTGGTTCTGGGGTGACTTATACTCACTTCGTGGGCAAATGCCCAGAAGACCACATGGGAGGATTTTAATGAAAGCTGTTGTAACTGGCGTTTTGAGCGCCTTTGCATTTGCAGCCTTGGCCACCACTGCCATTGCTGAAACAAAATTGACCATTGCCACCGTGAACAACGGCGACATGATCCGTATGCAGGGTTTAACTGATGATTTTACCACTGCAAATCCAGACATTAAACTGGAATGGGTAACTCTCGAAGAAAACGTTCTTCGTGAAAAAGTAACAACCGATATAGCTGCCAAGGGCGGCCAATTCGACGTTCTCACTATCGGCACTTATGAAGTTCCAATCTGGGGCAAAAAAGGCTGGTTGAACCCAATTACTGGCGTAGATGATCCAGCTGATTTGATCCCAACAATTGCTGCCGCTTTGACAGTTGATGGGAAACTGATGGCAGCTCCTTTTTATGCCGAAAGCTCAATGATTTTCTATCGCAAAGACCTCGTAGAAGCCACTGGCATGAAAATGCCAGACAAGCCAACATGGGACGAAGTGCGCGCAATTGCCCACAAGATCACCAACAAAGACAAAGAAATCTACGGCATTTGTTTGCGTGGCAAGCCAGGCTGGGGTGAGGGCGGTGCTGTTCAGGGCGCTCTTGGCAACGCTTTCGGCGCACGTTGGTTTGACGAAAACTGGAAACCACAATTCGATTCACCAGAATGGAAGAACGCTTTAACATTCTTCGTTGACATGATGAAGGAAGATGGACCTCCGGGCGTTTCAAGCAACGGTTATAACGAAACAATGGCGCTGTACCTGGCTGGTAAATGCGGTATGTGGATTGATGCGACTGTTTCCGCATCAGCTCTGACTGATCCAAAGCAAGCTAAGTATCATGATCAAGTTGCATTTGCCCTTGCTCCAGATACTGGCAATGGCAACCGTGGTAACTGGTTGTGGGCATGGTCGCTCGCTGTTCCAGCAGGCACACAAAAGAACGATGCAGCACAGAAGTTTGTCGGCTGGGCAACCAGCAAGGCTTACACCGAACTCGTTGCGTCTAAAGAAGGCTGGTCGAATGTTCCTCCGGGCACACGCACCTCGCTTTATGCCAACCCAGAATACGCAAAAGTGCCATTTGCCAAAATGACGCTTGATGCAATTCTCTCCGTGAACTCAGCACAGCCATCTTCACAACCAACGCCTTACAGCGGTGCACAGTGGATTGCTATTCCTGAGTTTGCTGATCTTGGCACAACGGTCAGCCAGATTTTCGCCGCCGCTCTCTCTGGCGAAAAGACTGTTGATCAAGCACTGGTAGAAGCACAAGATGCTTCTACCCGTGTAATGACCAAAGCTGGTTATATTAAGTAGGAAACTCCCATCGAAAGTGGCTGTCCGGTGTGAAAACCGGGCAGCTATTTCAACGAACTGAATTCATTTTAGAGAGAAATCAAAATGGCGACGCAGCAAACCCGCGCGCTCGGCCGCTTTGCCGTTGCACCTTCAGTTTTGGTTCTCTTCCTTTGGATGATTGTGCCACTGGCCATGACCATCTATTTTTCTTTTCTGCGCTATAATTTACTTGATCCGAACTATGCCTGTACAATCATGCAGCCCGGCCAATTGTTTGATGACGCCAATCGCTGTCTCGCAGGCTGGAGCAACTACACCTACTTTTTAACCGATCCCGCCTTTTTTCGCGCCATGGGAAATTCGCTCAAACTTGTTGGTTGGGTGCTTGGCATCAGTGTCGTGTTCGGAACCCTTCTGGCTCTGTTGCTTGATCAAGCTTTTTATGGCCGAGGCGTTGTGCGCCTTTTGATGATTGCACCATTCTTAGTCATGCCCACCGTTTCTGCCTTGGTGTGGAAGAACATGATGCTCAATCCAGTTTCTGGAATGTTTGCTTACTTGTTTAAAGCAGTTGGCTTGCAACCGATTGATTGGTTTGCGCATCATCCCCTCGCAGCTGTCGTCATCATGGTGTCTTGGCAATGGGTGCCCTTTGCCACTTTGATTTTGCTAACGTCATTGCAATCTCTAGATGGCGAGCAAAAAGAAGCAGCCGAAATGGATGGCACACCGCCGCTATCATATTTCTGGTATATTGTGCTGCCGCATTTGATCCGCCCAATGACTGTGGTTATTTTGATTGAAACCATATTCCTGCTCAACGTGTTTGCTGAAATTTACGTGACTGGCACCGCTGGCACGGCAGGTAACTTGCCCTTCCTCGTCTATCAATATGGGTTGCTTGCTAACGACATTGGTGGCGCATCAGCTGGTGGTATCATCGCCGTAATCCTTGCAAACATTGTAGCCTTCTTCCTGATGCGGATGATTGGCAAGAACTTGGACGCATAAATCATGGCCCGTAAAGATTCAACAAACCGCAAAATAGTAGTCACCGTTCTTGCTTGGACAATTGGGCTGCTGATATTCTTTCCAATTTTATGGACAATACTCACCAGCTTCAAAACTGAAGCCGACGCCATCGCACTTCCACCAGTGTTTATTAACTTTGATTGGACTTTGGAGAACTATAGGATTGTTCAGGAGCGATCTGACTATCTCGGCTTTGCGTTAAACTCGATTTATCTTGCGTTAGGGTCAACTTTGTTTGCCTTGGTCATTGCAATTCCTTCGGCATGGGCCATGGCCTTTGCACCAGGCCGCAAAACCAAAGACTTGCTGATGTGGATGCTTTCCACAAAAATGATGCCGCCTGTTGGCGCACTTATACCTATTTATCTTATCTTTCGCGATTTTGGTTTGTTGGATACGCGTGGCGCAATGATTACAGTTCTGATGTTACTCAACCTGCCGATTATCATTTGGATGCTCTATACATACTTCAAGGAAATTCCCAGCGAGATATTAGAAGCTTCTCGTATGGATGGGGCCTCGCTCGGAAAAGAGTTGTTGTATGTTTTAACGCCGATGGCCATGCCCGGCATTGCCTCAACACTTTTACTCAACATTATTCTAGCTTGGAATGAAGCGTTCTGGACTCTGGCCTTGACGACCAAAGATGCAGCACCACTCACACAATTCATCGCCAGCTTTTCCGCACCTCAAGGCCTGTTCTGGGCCAAGCTCTCGGCGGCATCAACAATGGCAATTGCACCAATCCTCGTGCTCGGCTGGTTTGCTCAAAAGCAACTCGTCCGTGGCCTCACTTTCGGAGCTGTAAAATAATGGGAACGATCTCACTCAAAAAAGTTCACAAAGCCTTTGGTGCAACGGTTATCATTCCCAGTGCTGATCTTGATATCAAGAACGGTGAATTTGTCGTCTTCGTCGGTCCATCAGGTTGCGGTAAATCAACACTTCTGCGCATGATTGCTGGCTTGGAAGATTTAACATCGGGCCAGATTTTCATCGATGGCAAAGACGTATCAGATACGCCACCTTCCAAGCGCGGACTTTCCATGGTGTTTCAATCCTATGCGCTTTATCCGCATATGAGTGTGCGCAACAACATTGCATTCGGCTTGAAAATGGCTGGCGAAAGCAAAGAGATGATTAACAGTAAAGTGGCCAAAGCCGCAGCCACTCTCAATCTTACGGATTATCTCGATCGCAAACCCGGCCAACTTTCTGGCGGTCAGCGCCAGCGTGTTGCCATAGGCCGCGCCATTGTGCGCCAGCCAGAAGGCTTCTTGTTTGATGAGCCATTATCAAACTTAGATGCTGCACTCCGGGTGAACATGCGCATTTTTATCATGCAGCTCCACCAAGATTTGGGCACCACTATGATTTATGTAACCCACGATCAAGTTGAAGCCATGACCATGGCAGACCGCATTGTGGTTTTGAACAAGGGCAACATTGAGCAAGTGGGCTCTCCGCTTGAACTTTATAACAACCCAAATTCTGTTTTTGTGGCGGGCTTCATCGGCTCACCAAGAATGAACTTCGTGGATGATAACACCCTAGGCATCAGGCCAGAACACATCGCTGTTTCTGATAAGAAAGGTGATTGGCCAGGCAAGGTTCTATTAAGCGAGCATTTAGGTTCAGACACCTTTTTGCATATTGATGCAGGTGCGCGTGGCCGCATCACAGTTCGTACATCGGGCGAAACCACTTTGGCTCCTGGAACCAAAGTTTGGCTAACACCTGACAAAACGCGCATCCACCGCTTTGATAAAGAAGGCAAGGCGATTAGCAAATGAGGCTAAAAGGCAAAGTTGCAATCATCACTGGCAGTGCCCGTGGCATTGGCCGTGGCTTTGCCGAAGCCTATGTGCGTGAAGGTGCCACCGTGGCCATTGCAGATATAAACTTTGCGGCAGCCGAAGCCTGCGCTGCAGAAATTGGTGCCCAAGCTTTTGCAGTTCATATGGATGTATCAAAACTTGAATCCATAACTCGTGCCGTAGATGAGGTTGTGGCCAAGGCAGGCCACATAGATATTCTGGTCAATAATGCCGCTTTGTTTGATATGGCTCCAATAGTGGATATCACCGAAGCCAGTTACAACAAGCTGTTCTCGATCAATGTTTATGGTGTGTTGTTCACCACGCAAGCTGTGGCCAAACACATGATTGCGCGTGGCCAGGGCGGCAAAATTATCAATATGGCTAGCCAAGCGGGCCGCCGTGGTGAAGCCTTGGTCGGAGTTTATTGCGCCACCAAAGCTACAGTCATCAGCCTCACGCAATCTGCTGGTCTCAATCTCATTCAACATGGCATCAACGTGAACGCCATGGCTCCTGGTGTGGTCGAGGGTGAACACTGGGATCATGTGGATTCCATGTTCGCAAAATACGAGAACCGCCCCATCGGTGAGAAAAAGAAAATTGTAGGTGCAAATGTTCCTATTGGCCGCATGGCCACACCAAAGGATTTAGAAGGCATGGCCATTTTTCTGGCCAGCAGTGAAAGCGATTATATCGTCTCACAAACCTATAATGTGGATGGCGGACAATGGATGAGTTAAAACTTTCACTGGCAAATTTGACCGCGATCGCCAAAAAAATTCCGGTGCCCAGTTATACCCGCGCGTCATTGAGCCAAGGCATTATGCATTTTGGCATCGGCAATTTTCACCGTGCCCACCTTGCAGTTTATTTGGATGATCTATTTAATAAAGGTCTCGACCATAATTGGGCCTTGGTTGGTGCAGGCGTTATGCCGTCTGATGAAGCCATGCGCCAGAGAATGCACGCGCAAGATTTTTTGACCACAGTTGTGGAACAAGACAATGAACATAGCACAGCCCATGTAACAGGCCCGATGGTTGATTTCGTTTCTCCCAACGATAAGCCCGCTATAATGGCAAGGCTCTGCGACCCATCAATTCGCATTGTCTCACTTACTATCACTGAAGGTGGCTATTTTATAGATCCTGCCACAGGCAAATTTAATCCGGCTCACCCATCCATTGCCCATGATGGTGCCAATCCGCATGAGCCAAAAACAGTGTTTGGCTTCATTGTTGCAGGCCTTGCCGCCCGCCGTGCTACCGGCCTTTCGGCATTCACTGTCATGTCTTGCGATAACGTTCCACATAATGGCGTAGTCACTAAAAGTGCTGTCGTCGGACTTGCCCGATTATCGAATCCCGTTCTGGCTGATTGGATAAAAGCCAACGTTGCATTTCCCAATGGTATGGTGGATCGTATCACCCCTGCAACGGGAGACCGCGAACGCAAAATCTGTGCGGAAACTTTTGGTGTAACTGACACCTGGCCAATTTTTTGTGAAGAATTCAAACAATGGGTGGTGGAGGATAATTTTCCTTCAGGCCGCCCCGCATGGGAAAAAGTGGGTGCCACTTTTGTTAAAGATGTAACACCATACGAGCATATGAAAATCCGTATCTTGAATGGTGGCCATGCGGTGATTGCTTATATCAGTGGCCTGCTCGACATTCATTTTGTGCATGAAGCCATGGAACATCCGCTGGTGCGCAGCTTCTTGGCGAAAATTGAGCATGAAGAAATCATGCCAACGGTTCCACCCGTGCCCAACACAAATTTAGAAGATTACTACAAGTTAATAGATCGCCGCTTCTCGAATCCAAAAATCGCCGACACCATCAGGCGTCTGTGCTTGGATGGTTCCAATCGCCAGCCGAAATTCATTGTGCCAGTCATCGCTGATTTGCTGGAAGCCAGAAAGTCCATCACGGGTTTGGCTTTGGAATCCGCTTTGTGGTGCCGCTATTGCGCAGGCACAACAGACAGTGGAGCTGTGATTGAAGCCAATGATCCAAGCTGGGACCGTTTGCAAAAAACCGCACTCATCGCTAAAACAGATCCGCTCGCATGGTTGGCCATGCGCGATATTTATGGCGATGTTGGAACATCACATCTCATGCAAGCCGAATTTGCAGGCGCACTTAAATCACTCTGGGCCAACGGCACCAAGGCCACTGTTGAAAAATATCTTTCTTAATCTGTCATCCCGACTTTCGTCGGGATGACAGAGTTTTGTGTTTTAATTTGTGCAGGTCCGCTCTATTAACGTCCAAAATATTTTGGAGCCACCCCCCCATGAAATCCCGCGCCGCTGTTGCATTTGAATCTGGCAAGCCCCTTGAAATTGTTGAGGTTGATCTCGAAGGTCCAAAGTTTGGCGAAGTGTTAGTCGAAATCAAAGCCACCGGCGTGTGCCACACGGATGAGTTCACAATTTCTGGCGCAGACCCTGAAGGCTTGTTTCCTGCCATCATGGGTCATGAAGGAGCAGGTGTTGTTTTAGAAGTGGGGCCAGGCGTCACTTCGCTTAAAGCGGGCGATCATGTGATTCCGCTTTACACACCCGAATGCCGTGAATGCGAATATTGCCTTAATCCAAAAACCAATCTCTGCCAAAAAATCCGCACCACCCAAGGCAATGGCATGATGCCAGATGGAACTTCGCGTTTTTCTTATAAGGGCCAAGCCATCCATCATTATATGGGTTGTTCAACATTTTCGAACTACACAGTGCTGCCAGAAATTGCCTTGGCAAAAGTGCGCAAAGATGCGCCCTTTGATAAAATTTGTTACATCGGCTGCGGTGTCACCACGGGTGTAGGCGCTGTCATCAACACGGCGAAAGTTGAAGTGGGTTCCACTGCCATTGTTTTCGGTCTCGGCGGCATTGGGCTGAATGTCATTCAAGGCCTGCGTCTCGCGGGTGCGCGCCAAATTGTTGGGGTTGATATGAATGACGATAAGGAAAGCTGGGGCCGCAAATTCGGCATGACGCATTTTGTTAATCCAACTAAAGTCTCGGGCGATATGGTGGCGCATTTGGTGGAACTCACGGGCGGTGGCGCTGATTACACATTTGAATGCATTGGCAATGTTAAAGTCATGCGCATTGCCTTGGAAGCCGCCCACAAAGGTTGGGGCCAATCCATTATCATTGGTGTGGCAGGCGCTGGCCAAGAAATTTCCACGAGACCATTTCAATTGGTCACTGGCCGCTCATGGCGCGGCACGGCTTTTGGAGGTGCGCGCGGCCGCACCGATGTGCCAAAAATTGTTGATTGGTATATGGATGGCAAAATCGAAATAGATCCGATGATCACCCACATTCTGCCGCTTGAAAAAATCAACGATGCTTTTAATTTAATGCACGAAGGAAAATCTATTCGCTCAGTCGTGGTGTTTTAAGCTAGACCCCACACCACAATGGCGAATCTTCTTTTAAACTTACAAAATATCCATCTCACCTTCGGCGGTAAACCCGTTTTAGATGGAGCCGAACTTATGCTGCATAATGACGACCGCATGTGTCTTGTGGGGCGCAATGGTTCCGGCAAATCCACGCTTTTAAAAATTGCCAGTGGCCTCATTGAAATGGATAATGGCACAAGGTGGGTGCAGCCCGGCACCACCATTCGCTATCTGCCGCAAGAGCCAGATTTTTCAGGCTTCAACACGGTGCTAGATTATGTGGAAGCAGGCCTTGGCCCAACGGATAATCCTTATCGCTGCCGCCATTATTTGAATGAGCTTGGCTTAACGGGAGAAGAAAATCCGGCACAACTTTCCGGTGGAGAATCGCGCCGTGCTGCCATCGCCAGAACGCTAGCTCCGGAACCTGATATTCTTCTGTTAGACGAACCCACCAATCATTTAGATTTGCCCGCCATTGAATGGCTGGAAGCGGAACTTAAATCTTTGCGTTCTGCGTTCATCCTCATCAGCCACGATCGCAGATTTTTAGAAGCCTTGTCGAACCGCACCATCTGGTTGGATCGCGGTTCGGCCAAACGCATGAACCGTGGGTTTGAGTTTTTTGAGGAATGGCGCGATCAGGTTTTAGAAGAAGAAGAAATTGAGCAACATAAATTAGCCGCCCGCATTGCCACTGAAGAACATTGGATGCGCTATGGTGTAACAGCACGGCGCAAACGCAATGTGCGCCGCGTTGGTCTGCTTTCAACTTTGCGTGGTGAGCGCCGCGAATATGTGGGCAGCCAAGGCAATGTAAAACTTTCTGCATCAAGCGGAGACCTTTCCGGCAAGCTGGTGGCCGAAGCCAAGAAAATGTCGATTACATTTGGCGAAAGAGAAATTGTTTCTAGCCTAGATCTCTTGTTGTTGCGCGGTGATCGCTTGGGCATTGTTGGGCCAAACGGAGCTGGCAAAACCACTTTGATTAAATTGATCACAGGTCTGCTCCCACCAGATTCAGGTTCCATCAAACTCGGCACCAATTTGCAGATCGTAGCGCTGGACCAAAGCCGCGCCAGCCTTGATCCAAATATGTTGCTGGCCGATGTGATAACGGCAGGTCGCGGCCAATCTGTCACCATCAATGGTGAGACCAAACATGTGGTGGGCTACATGCGAGACTTCCTGTTCAAGCCCGAACAGGCCAGAACCCCCGTATCAGTTCTCTCTGGCGGTGAACGCGCGCGGCTCATTTTGGCGCGTGAACTTGCCAAACCTTCAAACTTCCTCATCCTCGATGAACCCACCAATGATCTCGATTTGGAAACGCTAGACCTTCTGCAAGAAATGCTGGCCGATTATAAGGGCACCATATTGCTGGTCAGCCACGACCGTGATTTTCTCGACCGTGTGGCAACATCAGTGCTGATGTATGAAGGTGATGGCAACTGGCAAGAATATGCCGGCGGCTACACAGATATGCTAGCCCAACGCGGGCAGGGTGTGGCGGCGCGTAAAATCAAAGAAGAGTTGCGCGAACGCAGTGAAGCCCTAGCCACGCCCATAGTGGTGCAAGCCAAACGCAAACTCAGCTTCAAGGAAAAATACGCGCTGGATAATTTGCCAGCAAAAATGGAAGCGTTAAAAACTGAGTTGCACAAGCTTGAAATAATCTTGGCTGATGCAACACTCTTTATGAGCGACCCCAAAAAATTCGAAAAAACCAGCACCCGCCACGCAAGCGCTGCAACTGAGTTAGCAAACTGCGAAGAGCAATGGCTGGAGTTGGAATTGATGCGAGAGGAGTTGGAAGCGCGGTAATTATTTTGCAGCCTTCGCCCGTTCAATGCCTTCCATAATCATTTGTTCGGCTTCAATGGCATTGCCCCAGCCCAGCACCTTCACCCATTTGCCGGGTTCCAAATCTTTGTAGTGCGTAAAAAAATGTTCGATTTGTTGGATGGTAATATCCGGCAGGTCGCGGTAATTATGCACGTTCTCATAACGCCGTGTGAGGCGCGGCACCGGCACGGCAATAATTTTTTCATCACCACCTGCTTCATCCTGCATTTTTAAAACACCCACAGGGCGGCACGCAATAACCGCCCCCGGTATAATGCCGCGCTGGTTGGCAATCAGAACGTCAACCGGATCACCATCGCCTGACAAAGTGTGCGGAATGAAACCATAATTTCCGGGGTAACGCATCGACGTATAAAGAAAGCGGTCCACCACCAAGGTGCCAGCTTCTTTATCCATTTCATATTTTATAGGCTCACCGCCAACCGGAACTTCAACAATAACGTTCACTTCTTTGGGTGGGTTGCGGCCAATTGAAATTGCATCGATGCGCATATTATTTTCCTTTTAAAGCCAGCAGAGCTTTGGCGGTTTCTTCGTTGGTGATCAGAACGTTGCAATTTATCAATTTGATGGCCCCCATCAAAGCTTCAATTTTTTCAGCACCACCCGCAGAAATCACGCGCAGCGGCACATCGCGTAATTGTGCTATTGGCAAAGACATAATTCGCTTATTTATAGGATGATCAATCAGCTTTCCATTGATGTCATAGAAATTATAAAGCAAATCGCCCACAGCACCCATGTCAATTAACGCCAGCCGGTCTTCTTCACTTAACATGTTAAATCGAAATGCTGTTGACATCGGCGCCATTGTTCCGGCACTCAGCATTGCGACATCCAGTTTTTCCGCGCGCTTAAAAACATCATTCAACCCGCAGCGCTCAATCAAGGCTTCGCGGGTGGCAGGGCTATCCACCACGGCAGGCGCTTGCAGCAAATAACAATCAGCACCAATGGCTCTGGCAAATTGCCAAGCAAATTCAGCAGGGTTAAAGCGCCGCGCTTGTACAATGCCACCCAGAAGAGAAATCACCTGCACATTTTCTAAGGGCTTAACCGCCAGCGTTTGTAAAGACTCGCAAAGTGTTGTTCCCCAACCCACACCCACACTCATGCCATCTTGCAGCGTTTCAGAAATAAACATGCCAGCCGCATTGCCAATGGCTTTAGTAATACCAGAAGCTGACGTTGGTTCCGGCACTACAACAGCGTCTTTCAAATTGAAGGCCGCCTTAAGTTGGCTCTCAATCTCAATGCATTCAGCAACCCCACCTTCAATCCAAATTTTAACTTCGCGCTGCTTAATAGCCTCGTTGATGTTGCGCACAACGGTCACGCGGCCGATGCCCAGCCTGTCGGCAATTTCGTTCTGCGTCAGCCCTTCCACATAATACATCCACGCAATGCGCATGCGGTTGCGGGCAATGCGGCCCGCACCTCGGTCTTCGCTCAAGTGTTTTTCAGGTCTTTCAGGCATAACAATCCAATTTTAGTGGAGCGTAACACACTAAGCGCGGACTTGTCTTGTCGATGCTTCTAGACCCAAAGCGGCCATGGCCGTGGCCACAATGCCAGTGTGGTCCAGCCCAGCGCGGGCAATCATCACTTCGGGTTTGGCTTGCTCAGTAAACTCATCTGGCAGAGTGAGCGACCGGATTTTGAGGCCATGATCAAGCAAACCATCGCGCGCCATGAAATGCAAAACCTGCGCGCCAAACCCACCCGAAGCACCCTCTTCAACCATGATGAGAATTTCGTGGTTGCGGGCAAGGCGTGTGATCAAGTCAGTATCAAGCGGTTTGGCAAACCGCGCGTCCGCCACTGTTGTTGAAAGTCCTGCCGCATCCAGTTCTTGCGCAGCAGTCAAACAATCCGCCAGCCGCGTGCCAAAGGAAAGCAGAGCAATCTTGGTTCCTTCTTTTACAACGCGCCCACGCCCAATTTCTAAAATTGAACCGCGCTCTGGCAAGTCCACGCCCACACCATCGCCGCGTGGATAGCGGAATGAAATTGGACCCTCATCATAAGCAGCAGCAGTTCGCACCATATGTTTAAGCTCAGCTTCATCAGACGCAGCCATCACCACAAAACCCGGCAGCATTGAAAGATAGCCCACATCAAATGCACCACAGTGGGTTGGCCCATCGGCACCCACATAGCCAGCACGATCTATTGGAAAGCGCACGGGAAGTTTTTGAATGGCCACATCATGCACAATCTGGTCATAAGCGCGCTGCAAGAATGTGGAATAAATCGCCACAAACGGCTTCATGCCATCAGCAGCAAGGCCCGCCGCAAATGTCACACCATGCTGTTCGGCAATGCCCACATCAAAGGTGCGCGTTGGAAACGCTTCCCCAAACAGATCAAGCCCCGTGCCAGAAGGCATGGCAGCCGTTATAGCAACAATGCGGTCATCGTGCTTTGCTTCTTCAATCAAGCTCTGACCAAAAACTTTTGTATAGCTTGGTGCATTTGAGGGGGCTTTGGCTTGCGCGCCCGTAATCACATTAAACTTGTTCACACCGTGATACTTATCGGCAGCAGCTTCGGCGGGTGCATAGCCTTTGCCTTTTTTAGTGATCACATGAATGAGCACTGGCCCCGTTGCATTGTCGCGCACATTGCGCAGCACCGGCACCAGAGAGTTTAAATCATGCCCGTCAATCGGACCAATATGATAGAAGCCCAGTTCTTCAAACAGCGTGCCGCCTGTCACATAACCACGCGCATGTTCAACTGCCCGTGTGATCGCAGCTTCAGCTTTCTTGCCTAAATAAGATGTAAGCTTTTTTCCGAAGCTTCGCGCGTCATGATAAGTTCTGCCAGTCGCCAATTTTGCGAGATAAGCACTCAGCGCACCTGAGGGTGGCGCAATTGACATATCATTGTCGTTCAGAATAACAATCATGCGCGCATCCAATGCTCCGCCATTGTTCAAAGCTTCAAAGGCCATTCCAGCAGACATGGCTCCATCGCCGATCACTGAAATCACATTGCGGGTTTCGCCCTTCAAATCCCGCGCCACCGCCATGCCAAGGCCCGCAGAAATTGACGTGGAAGAATGTGCAGCACCAAACGGATCATATTCACTTTCAGCACGGCGCGTAAAACCAGAAAGCCCGCCCTCTTGACGCAAGGTGCCAAAACGCGCACGCCGCCCAGTGAGCAATTTATGGGGATAGGCTTGGTGGCCCACATCCCAAATCAGCCGATCATCAGGTGTGTTAAAAACATAATGCAGCGCAATAGTCAGTTCCACCACGCCAAGGCCAGCTCCTAAATGCCCACCCGTTTTGGAAACGGACTCAATCATGTCAGATCGAAGTTCAGCCGCCACTTGTGCCAAATCTTCAAATTTCACGAGGCGCAAATCAGCAGGTGAATTGATCGTATCAAACAGGGGCGTAGCCGTCACAGCAGAATTCTCCGAAACCTTATCCCGTAAACACTACACCGATGTTTTGGGCACTGCTAAGGCAAAATGAAATTATTTGGCAAAAATTCAAGATGGATTAAGCGGCAATGTGCCGTTTATAAAGCCACACCCGTGCTGGCGGCACATTTTTCATAATCCATTTGCTGCTAGATCCCGTAAATCCGCGGCCCAATTCAATCGGGCTTTTAAGCCCGTAAGAAAACTGCACAAACCGCCCGTGCTCGCGGTCAAGAACGCGGTCAACTGCCTCCATCAATGCGCCGCGCAGCGCTTTTGGGAAATTGAGCAAGGGCAAGCTTGAAACAATTACCGAACATTTTTGATCTGGAAAATGCTCAGCCATAATGCTTTCAATTTGCCAAGCATCGCCTTGCAAGATGTTAAGGTGCGGAAATCGAATTCGCAAATTGGTGGCAAATCTGGCGTTGAACTCAATCAACAGAAGTTGGCTTGGTAAAACCCCTTGGGCCAGCAGTTGCGCGGTGATCACACCTGTGCCCGGTCCAAACTCCACCACAATTTCACCCGGCTTCACATGTGCCGCCTTGGCCATCGCTGCTGAAAGTTGCGCGCCACTTTCGGCGAATGAGCCAATGGAACGCGGGCTTTGCTTAAATTCACGCAAATAATCCAACAATGAAATTTTGGCATTAGCCATGCATAAGTCCAATCACTTTGTAGGCCACGTTTTCATGAAATTTAACGTGTGCTCGAAGCTCTCTACACCAGCTTGACTGCCAAGTCCTGATGCATTTAACGCAGATGTAGCCTGAGCAAAGCGCACCATTGTCTCGGCATCAAAGCCTTTAACCAAGCCCACAGCAAAGCCCGCATTAAAGGCATCGCCGCAACCGCAGGTGCATTTAACGTCGATGTCAAAAGCGGGCATTTTAAAAGCCACACCATCACGGTCACAATAATAAGCGCCATCGGCGCCAAGTGTCAGCACGCAAGCCTTCACACCCATATCAATAAAAAATTTTGCAATGTCGCCGTATTCATTCAATCCACAAAGCGCCTGCGCCTCTTCAATCGAAGGCATAAAATAATCTGTGTACGGAAGAACTTGTGACATAGCGGGCAAATCTTTGGGCGAACCTGCAAACACATCAACAGTGGTCACCGCACCACCAGCCTTCGCTGCCTTCATCACCACAGCGCTCTGCCCGTGGTCCATGGCTGTCATAAAACCAACACCACCAATGTGAAACACCTTGGTGTCAATCACACGGGGCAGCATGGCATCATCTACATAGAAATCTTTTGTCGCCCCAATCATGTGCAGCGCCGGGCGCGAACCATCGCGCCTCGTTGTTACAATTGATGATGATGTTTTCCAGCCCGCCTTGCGTTGCACACCCCAAGTGTCTACGCCAAAATGGGCTAAGCGCTGCAACACCCAATCACCCATCAGGTCTTCGCCAACACCTGCCACGGCGAGGGTTTTTAAGCCCATTTTGGCAGCAGCAATGGCAGCCGTTCCGCCAGCGCCTGAAACGGCCAGTGTAATTTCATCAATAAAATTTGTGCCAGCACCTGCCGGAACTTGCGAGAAGGGCCAGCCCAAGCAATCATAGGTGTAAAACCCCATGGATGTGTAATCGTAGCGTGGCATTTCTAACTCAATCGCAACGCATCATCTTGCCGCTTACGCAAGCTCACAATTTTGGCTGATGTATCAATGGCGATATTTGCGTAAGTTAGAAGCTCGCCTTTTTTAATCGCCTTGGTCACCTTGCCATTTTCAATCAACCCACACGGAACCGCATTGGCTTTCACCGCATCACCAACAGTCATAATCCAAGCACGGTAAGTATATTCGCCAATCGCATCCAAGCGCTCACCAATTGCCAAATCCGTTTTAGCAACAGCGCACACTTCTGAAGTAGGAACATCTAGCGGCTGCATATCAGCGGTGCCATAAAGCACCGCGCGCGCGCAAGACAGTGGCACTTCCAAAGATGTGAGATGATAAGGCCGGAAGAAACGATAATATGGTCCCGCACCCAATTTCAAATCATGCATGCGCTCACGCACACGCGGATGCGCCATTTCTGCAATCACAAAAACGCCAGGAGCCACACCCTTGCCAACGCTGAAATCCACCACTCCTTTGCGTGAAAGAATGCCGCCATCTTCCGTGGGGCACAGAACATGTTCAAGCTCAGTAAGCGTTGCCGCTGGCCCATGCATGCCCGGCACATCCGGCACCAAACCAGTGGCATTGGAGATTGCAGCCATTTCCACCATGGTTTTAGACCCATCAACAAACTCAACGAGCATCCGCACATTCATGTTGCGGCGCTTGGCTTCTTCTGCATATTCATCGGGCGTTGCAGCAATGTTGAGTGGGTTATTTTTGCCTTTGCCCGCCGCAATAATCGGATATCCCAACGCTTGCACAAAATTAACAAGCTCCATGCAGCTTGAAGGTTCATCGCCAGCGCCCAAGGTGTAAACCACACCGAGGCGCTTTGCTTCGCGTTTCAAATAGGCACCAATGCACACATCAGCTTCCACATTCATCATCACCAAATGCTTGCCATGTTCCATCGCAGCAAGACCAATTTCAGCACCCACTGCAGGCCTACCCGTTGCGTCCACAATCACGTCGATGTGTTCGCTAGAGCATACAAGCTGAGCATCTTCAGTGGCCACTGATTTTCCAGCGGCGATGGCAGCATCAAAATCAGATTTCTTATTGCTTGAATAAAATTCCGCTTCATCGCGCCCGCCAATGGCATAAGCGCCTTTGGCCTTCGCTGATCTGGTTTCCGCAATTGCAGCAACTGTAATACCTGTCATCTGGCTGCACTGGGTCACAATGTCGGTGCCCATTTCACCAGAGCCAATAAGCCCAACGCGAATTGGGCGCCCAGTTTTTTCGAGGCGTTTGGCCAAATCAGCCGAGAGGCCATGCGTGGGAATGAGTTTTGCAGTCATGTTGTCCAATTCACAAAAATACATTTGTACTTTAATACT
This sequence comes from Aestuariivirga sp., assembly GCA_043759965.1. GTDB lineage: Bacteria > Pseudomonadota > Alphaproteobacteria > Rhizobiales > Aestuariivirgaceae > Aestuariivirga. Next base: position 20,430 of record JAYUPT010000221.1, read on the forward strand.
ATAAATACCAGAAAGCCATTCAGCAGGAAAATGAATGTGCCTTTGAACCTAAAACAGCCAAACACGCAAGTGTCAGGCACTCGATGATGATATTGAATAAAAGCCTGCTCTCTTGAATACGGAGCCAAAAAGACAATTGCGGGGATAGATTTGCGCGAAGAAATTATTCCAGCTGTTTACATAATGGCAAGCAAACGTAACGGCACACTTTATGTCGGCGTTACAGGTAATTTGTGGAATCGCGTTGCCACTCATAAAGATGGAAAGATGGAGCTGTTAAAGGGTTCACCCAAATACACGGCGTAAAGTCTTTGGTTTGGTACGAATTCAATGAGTCCATGGAATCGGCTATCCTTCGCGAAAAGCAAATCAAAGAATGGAAGCGCGATTGGAAAATCAAAAGTATTGTTGATCTCAATCCATTGTGGCGTGATTTGCACGAAGAGATTGACTATGAGCGATCTCGATTCCAATATCCCTAGTCTTCGTCCTCCCGACGAAGGTCGGGAACCATTCTTCCCGCAGTTTCTGGAATAAGAATGGATCCCGTCCTTCGACGGGAGGACGACGTAGATTTAAACTGGACTTACACATGCTCAAAACAATTGATCCGCTCCTCAACGCCGATCTGCTTCATGCCTTGCGCTCCATGGGCCACGGCGATGAACTAGTCATTTGCGATACCAATTTTCCAGCAGATACGGTGGCGCAGGAAACCATTTATGGAAAGCTGTTGAGAATTGATGCGGATTGCGCGCGTGTCACCCGTGCTGTGCTTTCGCAATTTCCGCTCGACAGTTTTGTCGATGATCCAGCCCTTCGCATGGAAGTGGTGGGCGAGCCTGCTAAACTTCTCGATGTTCACAACGAAGTTCAAGCTGAAATTGATCGCGCTGAAAATGGCAAAATTAAATTGGCAAGCATAGAACGCTTTGCTTTTTATGAGCGGGCTAAAGAAGCCTTTTGCGTGATCCAAAGCCATGAGCGCCGCTTCTATGGCTGCTTCATTTTCAAGATGGGCGTGATTTCCCCTGATGTGAAGTTTGACTAATCCCATGAGTAAATCTGGAGTTGCAATTCTTGGAATTTATGTGGCAGACTTGGCCTTCAAAGCGGCCCGCCAACCGGTGATGGGTGAAACCATTTTGGGCTCAGCCTTTGCCATGGGTCCAGGCGGCAAAGGTTCTAATCAAGCAGTTGCGGCCGCCAGAGCAGGTGCCGCTGTCACCTTTATCACCAAGCTTGGCAAAGATAATTTTGGCGATGCTGCACTTGCCATGTATGCCAAGGAAGGCATTGAAGCACTGGCACCGCAAGGCCCGAATAACTCTACGGGTGCTGCCTATATTTTCCTTGAAGAAGGAACCGGAAGCAATGCCATCATCGTGGTAGCAGGGGCCGCTGGCACCATTGGCATTGCTGACGTTGAAGCAAACGCCCCCGCCATCACGGCTGCTAAAATTTTTATGACGCAATTGGAACAACCTATTCCAGCAGCCTTTCGTGCCTTGCAAATTGCGCGTGCTGCAGGAACCACAACAATTTTTAATCCTGCCCCCGCCGCTGTTTTAGACGACGCCATTTATAAGCTCTGCGATTATATAACGCCCAATGAATCTGAAGCCGCCATGCTCACGGGCATTGCCGTCACTGATGTGGCCAGCGCAAAAAAGGCCGCCGATATTTTGCTGGCCAAAGGTGTGGGCACTGTCATCATAACTTTGGGTGGGCAGGGCTCATTGCTGCACAGCAAAGCCCAATCAGTCCACATCCCAATCTATAGCGCTGGCAAAGTGGTGGACACCACTGGCGCTGGCGATGCTTTTAATGGCGGCTTTGCAGCAGCTTTAGCGCGCGGTGAAGACCCAGTGGCAGCGGCCCATTTTGGCAGTGCCGTGGCTGGAATATCTGTAACTAGACCCGGAACAGCACCCTCTATGCCACAGCTCGCTGAAGTAAGAGCTTTGCTAGAAAAGTAAAACGGCCCTTGTTTTTGGCTAATCGACACCCTATGTCTGGCCAGCCCAAATCAACAGAAAGGTTGCCCAAACGTGCTCGAACAACTCTTTGAACCAGCTGCCCTCATAGCATTTTTCAAAGTTGTAATGATTGATCTCGTTCTTGCTGGCGATAATGCCATTGTTATTGGCATGGCTGCAGCAGGCCTTCCTAAAGAACAGCGCGGCAAAGCCATTCTCGTAGGTATTGCCGCAGCCACAGTGCTCCGCATCGCCTTTGCAACAGTTGCCGTTCAGTTATTGCAATTGGTGGGCTTGGTTCTGGTTGGCGGCATATTGTTGCTCTGGGTGTGCTGGAAAATGTGGCGGGAGCTTCGCGAAAGC
>JAYUPT010000222.1:0-7418 GCA_043759965.1 Aestuariivirga sp.
AATGCAACGCTTGAAACGGTGCGCATGAGTGAAATTCTGGACCGCATGTTCAAAACCGCACTTAAAGCCATGCAGAGTGGCAGCACGGAAACGCTAAAATTGCTGCGGCCACTTGATGAAAAGTTAAATGCCTATCATACGGCAGTGCAGCGATATGTGGGCGATATTGCCCCCGAACTGCTGACGGCTGAACAAGGCCGCCGCGCATTGGAGGTTACACTCTATGTGAGCAACTTGGAACATGCGGGCGATGTGATTTTGCTAAATCTGGCAGACCGGATCAAAGCCAAGGTGAAAGAGGGGCTGACCTTTACACTCGATGAGCAAGCCTCGCTCGACAATCTGTGCTTGATTATTCATGATAACATTCGCAACGCAACAGCGGTTTTAAGTGCGCGTGATATTGAAGGTGCCAAAAATCTCATCGCACAAAAGGATGTGTTTCGCGCTTTGGAAAACAAAGTGATCAGCGCTCATTTCAGGCGCGGAAAAGATAATAAAAATTCGGCTTTGCGGCGCAGCGCCTTGTTCATTGATATTATTCGAGATTTGCACCGCATCAATTCACATATTGTTTCGGCGGGATATCCGATTGTAGATGAGGCGGGACTTCTCAGAAATTCGCGCCTTCGCACTGAGAAGAAGCAATGATGCAGATTTCATATGATGGTGCTGTGCAAAAACTAACGCAAAGCCTTACTCATAAAAATAATGCCAATGCCGCTTATATGGCGGAGACTGCGATTTGGCTGGAAGCTTGTGATTATGCCGGCTTGCAAGAGCTTTCTCAAGCGTTGTCCGATGTTCCTCCGCAAAAATTTAAGCTTACGCGCACAGTGCTCGGCCTTGATTTGCAAAACATATCATGTGCGCTCATTGGCGATCAGGTTGTGGCTGATGTTCTCAAAAATGGTCGGGTTTATTTGCGCAATGTGCGCCATGGGTTGTTTCTTCTGGCGGGCAGTGTGCAGCATAATTTTGGCATCGGTTGCCCTATTGATCCGGCATTTGCTCTGGGTGGCCAGCGCGGCAAGAACCCATATCGTGAGAAACTTGAATTGGCCAATCGTGATGGGCTTCGTTTAGATGACAGCCTTTGGCAAACACTGGTGGAGATTTAAGTGGCTGGCCCTTTAGCAGGACTTCGAGTTCTTGACTTAACACGCGTGCTTGCTGGCCCTTGGGCCACGCAGACGCTGGCAGATTTGGGTGCCGAAGTTATCAAAATTGAAAAACCAGGTGAAGGCGATGATACACGCGGCTGGGGGCCACCATTCTTAGAGGGCGGAGATGCTGCTTATTTTGCGTCAGCTAATCGCGGCAAACATTCAGTTTGCATTGATATAGCAAAACCTGAAGGGCAAAATCTTATCAAAGCCTTGGCGGCAAAATCTGATATTTTAATTGAGAACTTTAAAGTTGGCGGATTGGCCAAGTATGGTTTGGATTATGAAAGCCTTAAAGCCACGCATCCCAGCCTCATTTATTGTTCCATCACCGGCTTTGGCCAGAACGGGCCTTATGCCAACCGGGCTGGCTATGATTTTATGATCCAGGGCATGTCTGGCCTCATGTCGATCACGGGCGAGCCTGATGGGCAACCTATGAAAGTGGGCGTTGCCTTTGCTGATGTGTTCACGGGGCTTTACAGCGTGATCGGAATTTTAGGGGCCTTGCACCACCGCAATAATACTGGCCAAGGGCAATTTATTGATATGGCATTGCTTGATTCTCAGGTGGCTGTGCTCGCCAATCAGGGGTTAAATTATTTGGTAGGTGGCAAGGTTCCGCAGCGCTTGGGCAATGCGCACCCCAATATTGTGCCCTATCAAACTTTTGCAACGGCCGATGGGCATATTATTGTGGCGGTGGGCAATGATCGTCAGTTCACTGAGTATTGCCGAATTATTGGCGTGACTGTTGATGCGAAATTCGCCAGCAATCGTGGCCGTGTAGAAGGCCGCGCTGAACTCATCCCACAGCTTACGCCTGCAATGAAAAAGCAAACCACGGCGCATTGGGTGGCTGCATTTGAATCTGCTTCCGTGCCGTGCGGCCCGATCAATACCATCGATCAAGTGTTCGCCGATCCTCAGGTTCTGGCGCGCGGGCTTCAAATTGGCCAAACGCGCGAGGACGGCGTGCAGGTGCCGGGCATTGCCAACCCGATTGTGATGACAGAAACACCGATTGAATATACGAAAGCCGCACCACGTTTAGGTGGCGATACCGATCAGGTCTTAAATCAACTCTTGGGGCTCACCCCTGACCAAGTTACAAAATTGCGCAGTTCGGGTGTCCTTGGCTAATTGTCGTTTTTGCGCTACATGCCGCTTTCATAACAGGGCATAGATTCCACATGGCAAATCTTATTATCACTTATTGGCGCGATATCCCTTCGGCGGTTTCAGTCAAAATTGGCCGCAAGGAAGAAAAGCGCATGTTGGACAATCGTTTTATGGAAGCCATTGATATGGCGGCCATGCGGTCTGGTGCCACCGAGTCTGATGCTTATCTGGCGGATTGGCGGCGTGGCGAAGCTGAAGTGGTTTCCGATGATATGATTGTCGAAGTTGAAAAAGCTAAAGCCCATCTCGAATCGCATTATACGCTAGACAAAATCAAAGCCCTTATCGCCGCTGGCGGGAAAGCCTCATCATGACCCACACTCTCGTTGCCTCCGCCACCCGCCAACATATTATTGGTTTTGACAAACCCTTTACAGTGATTGGCGAGCGCATTAACCCCACCGGCCGCAAGAAGCTGGCCGCTGAAATGCAAGCAGGCAATTTTGAAACGGTGATTGCAGATGTATTGGCGCAGGTTGCTGCGGGTGCTCACATTCTGGATGTGAATGCGGGTGTGACAGCCGTGAACCCCAATGAAACTGAGCCGCCTTTGATGCGCCAAGTTCTGGAAATTGTGCAAGCAATGACGGATCTGCCATTGTGCATCGACAGTTCAGTGACTTCTGCTTTGAAGGCTGGACTTGAAACTGCCAAGGGTCGTCCTTTGGTGAATTCAGTAACTGGTGAAGAAGAAAAACTGGAAGCAATTTTGCCTCTCATCGCCAAATATAATGTTCCAGTGGTTGCCATTTCCAACGATGAAACGGGCATTAGCGAGGACCCCGATGTGCGCTTTGAAGTGGCGCGCAAGATTGTGAACCGCGCTGCTGATTTTGGCATTAAGCCATGGGACATTGTTGTTGATCCATTGGTGATGCCCATTGGCGCCATGGGCACGGCGGGCCAACAGGTATTCCGCCTGGTTCGGCGCTTGCGTGAAGAATTGAAAGTGAACACCACATGCGGTGCTTCCAACATTTCTTTCGGCATGCCAAACCGCCGCGCGCTGACAGGTTACTTTTTGGCGATGGCTGCTTCGCATGGCATGACATCAGCCATTATGAACCCTCTTCATCCTGAAGACATGCACGCGATTTTCGGTGCCAATGTTTTGAACGGCACGGATTTGAATTGCAAATTCTGGACCAACAAATTCCGCGAAATGACGGCTGGGCCATCAAAGGCCGCACAAGCTGCTGGTGAGATTTCATCGAATGAAGATATTGAAGCGCGGCGTAAAGCGCGTGAGGAAAGGCGCAGGCGCTAATGTCTGAGGCGAACCCGCTCATCGTCTTCACTCCCTCCGGCAAGCGGGGGCGGTTTGTGCTAGGCACTCCGGTGTTGCAGGCGGCTCGTTCACTGGGTGTGGATATTGACTCCGTTTGTGGTGGCCGCGCCATTTGTGGGCGCTGCCAGATCAACGTGGGTGAAGGCGAATTTGCCAAACATGGCATTACATCAGCCGCTGATCATGTGAGTGCGTTCAGCCAAGTTGAAGAACGCTATGATCGTTTGCGCGGGCTTGCATCTGGTCGCCGCCTGTCATGCCAAACTAAAATCGAAGGCGATCTCGTTATTGATGTGCCGCCGGAATCTCAAGTGCACAAGCAAGTGGTGCGGAAGGAAGCTGATACGCGGGCGATTGAACTCGACCCCGCTACCACGCTTTATTACATTGAAGTTGAAGAGCCAGACATGCACAAGCCCTCCTCCGATTTGGAGCGGGTTTTTATCGCTTTGAAAGAGCAATGGGGCGTTGACCACCTCTCGTGCGATTTGCCAATTATTGCCGCCTTGCAAAAAACTTTGAGCAAAGGCGAATGGAAAATAACCTGTGCCGTTTATTCGCGAGCACCCGGTGGTGGCAATCGGCTGGTGTCCATCTGGCCGGGCTTCCATGATAAAGCTTTCGGCATCGCCATTGATGTGGGCAGCACAACTATCGCGGCCCATCTCACTAATTTATCGACTGGCGAAGTGGTGGCATCCGCTGGTTTGATGAATCCGCAAATTCGCTTCGGCGAAGATCTGATGTCCCGCGTTTCTTATGTGATGATGAATCCCGGTGGCGAAAAGGAAATGACCACGGCAGTTCGCGTGGCGCTGCAACAGTTGGCCGAAGAAGTGGGCCAGCAGGCTGGTGTTGATCTCAATGACATTATGGAAGTGGTGTTGGTGGGCAACCCGGTGATGCACCATCTGTTCCTTGGCATTGACCCAACTGAACTGGGTGGCGCCCCCTTTGCGCTGGCCACCGGTCTGCCGCTCACATTCCCAGCCCGCGAGATGGATTTTAAACTCAATCAAGGCGCTTATGCTTATGTGTTGCCCTGCATCGCTGGCCATGTGGGGGCGGATGCTGCGGGCATGGTGCTTTCGGAAGCGCCGCATGAATCTGATGAGATTATGCTGTGTGTGGATGTGGGCACCAATGCGGAAATTGTGTTGGGTTCTAAAGCGCGGTTGCTCGCCTGTTCATCGCCCACGGGCCCCGCCTTCGAAGGCGCACAAATTTCATCTGGCCAACGCGCAGCGCCTGGAGCCATCGAACGTTTGCGTATTGATCCCATAACACTGGAACCACGCTATAGAGTGATCGGCTGCGAATTGTGGAGTGATGAAGCAGGCTTTGAAGAGGCGATTGCGCAAACAGGTGTGACTGGCATTTGCGGCAGCGGCATTATTGAAGCGGTTGCTGAAATGTATCTCGCAGGCATCATCAGTCAAGATGGTTTGGTGGATGGTGCAATGGCAGCACAGTCTCCGCGCATAGAATCTCATAAACGCACCTTCAATTATGTAATCCGCGAAGGTGAGCAAACCATCCGCGTGACGCAGAATGATGTGCGCGCCATTCAAATGGCCAAGGCCGCTTTATACGCGGGCGTGCGCTTATTGATGGATAAGTTGGAAATTCAGTCGGTGGGAAAGATTAGATTGGCCGGAGCGTTTGGCAGCCACATCGACATGAAATATGCCATGGTGCTGGGCTTGATCCCCGATTGCGATTTGGCACGCGTGCAAAGCGCTGGCAACGCCGCTGGCACTGGAGCGCGGATTGCATTGCTCAACAAAGCCGCGCGTGATGAAATTGAGGCCGTGGTGCGCCGCATCGAAAAAATAGAAACCGCTGTGGAACCCCTATTCCAACAACATTTCGTAGAAGCAATGGCTTTGCCACATAAGACTGCGGATTTTGTGAATTTGAAAAAAGTGGTGACCCTGCCACCGCATAAGGATGTGGTGACACTGGGCGATGATGGTGGGGCGAGGCGGGTGAGGAGACGGGGTTGATTAAATGAATAAACAACCCTAGTTTGGACCTAGGGTTGTTTATTCAAGGTGTTGCAGTTAGCTGTCACTAGCTGCGTAGTTTGGTTTCGGTTTGGACCCGACCCAAAATCGTGAGAGTTAGTCGTCGTCCACTACAGCAAATGCCATCACAACATTTGCAATCTTTTGCGCCTCTTTTTTTGTCAAATCTGAAGGCAATCCTATCAGTTTGACTACGAGTCCTTGGCGAACAGGTATCGGGAAGATATTTTCATTTTGCTGAAAACCGGAGCTGCTTTCGTTTGTAGAAGAGTTGGTGCCATTTGAACTGCTTCCATTCTTCGGTTCATGGCCTTCAACTTTTGTCGCAGAGCGCGGGCGAGGTGCATCTGGCTTGAACGAAGAAGGATTCGTTGTGTACTTAATAAAGTCATCAATCCCGCTTTTTAGCCGTGACTTGTAGGTGACCATACTATCTGGAGTAAAGTGTTTGCCATGCAAATTAAAAAACTGCGTGGCAACTCGATCCAAGTCAACACTACGTAAGTCAGATGCTTCCTGCCCATCAAGCACAGATAGCATCTTATTTGCGGCAGCTTTTCGAGCTGCCACAGTGTTTGGATTGACCAATCCTTTGTTGGCCAAGTATTCAAAGAACTTTTTGAGCGCCTCGCGTGAAAAATCAGGTTCCATATTCAATCTCCATGTCTTCAATTGATAGATATGTTTATTGCATGAAAATGTCAACAAGATATGTCTGTTTTTCTTTCGTTCTGTATTTTAGATTTGCAACTCATTGTTATCAAATAGTTTTACACTGTATACTACGATGTCTTTTTCCAAACATTGAAACTTTTGGTACTCTTCAAAAACCCCTCCCACTTCGCTGCGCTCCGCGGGCCCTTTCCGGCTGCTGCGCAGCGCTCGCAAGAGCTCGCCCCTCTCCCCTGCGGGGCAGAGGGAGTAGCAAGAAAGTCAGTGAGAATTCCCTCGCCCCATCGGGGAGAGGGTTGGGGCCCGCGAACGAAGTGAGTGGGAGGGTGAGGGGCCTTAGCGCAGGTTCCGCACTATTGCTTCCAGCACGGGGCTTAAGTCGCCGAAGATTTCTTCATTTTTTATACTCCCCGCCGTCCGTCATCCCCGCGAAAGCGGGGACCCAGCTAGTTACATAATTAAGTCTAAGAAAGCTGGGTTCCCGCTTTCGCGGGAATGACGGAAAGAGGGGAAAGTGTTGCACACAAAATCGGCGATGTAGGGGCCGATGGGTTCTTGTCTGGTGAATTTTATTCTGTTGAGTTGGCGATTGCGCAAATGTTGCCATAGGGTTTTTTCGGCAGCGGTGGGCTCGCTTCGCATTGCTCTTGCGCGTTCCAAGGTTGTGGGGTTTTTACGCATGTCACCAAATCTAAGGCCCCTCTCCCCAACGGGAGAGAGGGATTTAATATCATTCTGTTTCGCCGCCGCCGTCTTTCCAGTCTTGGAATTTTCCGAGGTTCAGCACTTTGGTGTAACCCATTTCTTTCAGGGTTTGGCCTGCAAGTGCGGCTCTGCCGCCGGAGGCGCAATAGGTGATCAGGGTTTTCTCTGGCGTGATTTCTTTCACGTATCCAGGCGATGCCGGATCGACTTTCGATTCTAAAAGACCACGCTGCACATGAAGGGCACCTTTCACTTTGCCTTGCGCCACCTCGGTGCCATCGCGCACGTCTAGAAAAACCACATTGGGATCACCCAGCAGTTTCTTGGCATCCTCCACCGAAATAGTTTCAACTGCGGCGCGGGCAGCGGCAAGCATGT
>JAYUPT010000223.1:0-7406 GCA_043759965.1 Aestuariivirga sp.
TTGCCGTTCAGTTATTGCAATTGGTGGGCTTGGTTCTGGTTGGCGGCATATTGTTGCTCTGGGTGTGCTGGAAAATGTGGCGGGAGCTTCGCGAAAGCAAGGCCGATGAAGACAATGCCTTGGAAGCAGTTACAGGCGAAGATTTGAATGCCGATGGCACAGTTTCAGGCGGCAGAAAAAAATCCTTTAGCCAAGCAGCATGGCAAATTCTAGTTGCTGATATTTCAATGTCGCTCGATAATGTACTGGCCGTTGCAGGTGCTGCGCGAGAACATCCATATGTGTTAGTTTTTGGACTTGTTTTGTCCATCGCGCTCATGGGTCTTGCCGCAACATTCATTGCCAAGCTGCTCCATAAATATCATTGGATTGCTTATGTTGGCTTTGCCATCATACTTTATGTTGCGGTTGAGATGATCTATCGCGGCAGCGTTGAAGTGTGGCCGCACATGTTGGGGTCAATTCTTTAAAAGCGCCCGTTTTCCGCGCAATGCATCGCGCAGCCATGGCACGTCGGGCGCATCCCAATTGGGTTCTTGCCCGCAGACCAAATCAAAAAACGCAATTGCCGTTTCAGGGCTCACGGCGGTATTCTCTTTAAATGTATCCCAAAAGGAAAGTTCATCCGAAGGTCCGCTATCAATAGGTTCAGTTTCTCCCATCTCACGCAAAATTGCTGTGGCCACAGATAAACAAAAACTTGTGTAAGCATAGCCTTCAGGCCACCGCGCCAGTTGATGATTGGAAATAGCAGGCACCAAGGCTGCATCGCTGGTGGCCCGCGCCACGGTTTTAATTGGGCAGGCTGCCACCAATTCCTTCAGCATCAAGCCAGCCGCAAAAATTACAAAGTCATGGCGGTTCGTATCGGCCAGATGTTTGGTTTCATCAAAGCGCTGCCGCCAGTTTGAAAAAGCTGTGGCCAAGGCTGCATGGTCCACTTGGGCAGTGAGTGCGGTGTTTTGAAACACCAATTCGAGATTGCTTTCAAAGCTATGCAAAATCGTACGAAAGCGCCTTGCTTCATGGGCCAAATCGTCAATCTTGGTCAAATCACTGGTGAGTGGTGTTTTCATTGTGAGACATATCTTCGCTTGACGAAGCAGCCGTTGCAAGGCTCAAATACGCCGCATGACGATAGCCTTCAAAACCGCAGACAGTATTTCCGCACATGCTTGGTGCATGGCCGCTGGTATTCGCGATGCTTTGCGCACCGCGCAGTTCTATGTGCGCGATATGAGCAATGCTGATGGTGCGGCTGATAGCAATCAACGCCAAGCTGCTTTTTTATCAAAGGCAGTAGGCAGAGCAGCACGGAGCGTTGACCGTATTATGACGTGTGGTGCCAATCTCTCAATCAAGTTACTCTTGCCCAAGTGGCGTCACATGCCATCACCATTTACGCCGGGTTTTATTGATGAAGTTGCAAAGGCCATCAGCCAAAATAAGCTTTTAGAAAACCCACTCTTTAACGCCTATTTTTTCCGCTCCTGCCACCACATCTTGGCCCGCTGGGCTGAGCCTCCTTATTTGATCTTGGAACACCGCATAGATGCGGCACGGCGCGAATTGGCAGGTCAAGCAGCCTCGGCCAGCAAGCTTGAATTTCTGGCACGAACGGTTTTGGCTCTCGTGGCCAGCGCACCAATTGCCCGCCATGGCAAAGTGAAAGCTGCAACGCTTTTGGGCAATGGAAATCCAAATGTAGCTATATGCGCCACGGCATGTTTGGCCCTGCTGCTGGCTGAAGCGGGCGGCGAAATTAAAGGAGTGGGCGAAGATGAATTTTTCGCAATCGTTGGCGCATTAATGGCACCAAGATTGCTAGCCATGCAAACAGCCGTTGCACAGCAGGATGTAAATAAGCTTGCACAAGAACTCGATGCGATTAGGGCATTGTATTAGTTTTTCAATCCAACTCCCAAAAACCGTCATTCCCGCCTTCGCGGGAATGACGAAATGGGATAGTTTTGTCGAAATGCAAGTCTATTTTCTAAGCCAACAACTTCCGCACAGCATCTTTCCAGCCGGCATATTTTGCATCGCGTTCCGCCGCCTTCATCTTTGGTGTAAAGCGTTTGTCACGCTTCCAGGTTTTTGCAAATAGTTTTGGTGGCGGCAAAAGCCCGGCCTGCAAGCCTGCCAAATAAGCAGCACCAAGGGCTGTTGTTTCCAATACCTTTGGCCGATCAACAGGTGCATCCAAAATGTCGGCAAGGTTTTGCATGGTCCAATCTGAAGCTGCCATGCCGCCATCAACACGAAGCACAGTCTGGCCCGCTTGCCCCCAATCTTTTTTCATTGCCTCAAGCAAATCGCGCGTTTGATAACACACAGCTTCTAAAGCCGCCCGCGCCAATTCCTTATTGGTGGTGCCGCGTGTGAGGCCAAACAGAGCGCCGCGCGCATCGGCATTCCAATAAGGTGCCCCCAAACCCACAAAGGCCGGCACCAGATAAACCTGCTGCTTAGGGTCAGCCGCTTTCGCCAAGGTGCCAGTTTCCTTCGCCGACTTCACAACTTTCAGTCCATCGCGCAGCCACTGCACAGATGCCCCCGCAATAAAAATTGCACCCTCCAAAGCATAAGTGCGCTTGCCATCGAGTTGATAGGCCAGTGTGGTGAGCAAGCGGTTGTGTGAGGTGACTGGCGCATCGCCCGTATTCAGTATTGCAAAACAACCCGTGCCATAAGTTGATTTCATCATGCCGGGTTCAAAGCAAGCCTGCCCAATGGCCGCAGCGTGCTGGTCTCCAGCCACACCACCAATAGCAATAGCCGCACCAAATAATTTTTTATCAGTCATCCCAAAATCTGCGGCGCAATCTTTAATCTCTGGCAAAATCGCACGCGGCACGTTGAGAGTTGCCAACAACTCATCATCCCAATTGCCCGAATGAATATTATAAAGCAACGTGCGGCAGGCATTTGTGGCGTCGGTGGCGTGAACCTTGCCGCCTGTCAGCCGCCAGATTAGAAACGAATCGATGGTGCCAAAACACAGCTCACCTCTTTCTGCGTTCGCGCGAGCACCCTTAATATGATCAAGCAACCACGCCACTTTGGTGCCGGAAAAATAAGGGTCAAGCAGCAATCCAGTTTTCTGCGTCACCATTGCTTCAAGGCCCTTGGCTTTAAGCGTTTCGCAAATTTTCGCCGTACGCCGGTCTTGCCACACGATTGCTTTGTGAATGGGCTTGCCAGTTTTACGGTCCCAAATCACTGTTGTTTCGCGCTGGTTGGTGATGCCGATGGATTTAATATCAGATGGTTTTATGTGGGCTTTTTTAATCGCAAGCTTCACCGTGAAGAGAACAGTATTCCAAATCTCTTCTGCGTCATGTTCCACCCAGCCTGATGCCGGATAAAACTGCTTGAATTCCTTTTGGCCGCTGCCTTTTGGGTTTAATTTTCTGTCAAACACAATGGCCCGCGTAGATGTGGTGCCTTGGTCAATTGCTAGAATATAGTCAGCCATACTTACGCCTTTTTAGATTTTTTGATTTTAACGCCTTCGCCCATATAGTCGCGCAGAGTCTGAATTTCTTCAGCTTTCATGTGCAAACCAAGTTTAGAACGCCGCCACAAAATATCATCTGCGCTTTGCACCCATTCATTTTTGCGCAAGTATTCAATCTCGCGTTCGCTCAGCGGGCCAAAGTTTTTACCAAGATCAGACGCAAAGCGCGCATCTTTTAAAATCTCTTGCATGTCGGTGCCATAAGCGCGGAAAAGCCGCAAAACATTTTGTGGCTTCAGGAATGAAAAAATCTTTTGCTGTTCAGCAATATATTTTTGCACACCAGCATAAGCCATGCCGCCAGGCAGGCTGGCAAGCGCTGTCCATGGCGCTTTTGCCTTTGGAAAAAACGGCGCCAATTTTTCCAAAACTGATTCGGCCAATCGCCGTGATGTGGTGATCTTGCCACCAAAAACTGAAATCATAGGCGCCTGGCCTGCTGGATGATCGAGCTTCAAAACATAATCGCGCGTGGCTTCCTGCGCCTTGCTGGCCCCGTCATCATATAGCGGGCGAATGCCAGAATAAGACCAACGCACCATATCGCGCGTGACGGGGAGTTTGAAATATTCGCTTACAGAAGCGAGAAGATACTCAGTTTCGGCCATCGAAATTTCAGGCTTTTTGGGCTCGCCCTTGTAGTCTTCATCGGTAGTGCCGATTAAAGTGAAGTTTGTTTCATAAGGAATGGCAAAACAAATGCGGCCATCACCATTTTGAAAAATATAACAGCGATCATGGTTGTAAAGTTTATCAACAACCAAATGGCTGCCCTTCACCATGCGAATTTTGTCAGGGTCATTGCGACCAACAACCTTCGCTAAAACATCACTCACCCATGGCCCGGCTGAATTTACCAGAACTTTTGCTGTAATAATATCTTCCCTGCCATCAGCCCCAACGATCGTAATTTCCCATCCGCCCTCAACACGTCGAGCATGCAAAACTTTCGTCCGTGTACGGATGATGGCCCCTTTAGAAGCTGCGTCCCGCGCCATCAACACCACCAACCGCGCGTCTTCCACCCAGCAATCGGAATATTCATAACCATGAATAAACTCGTCCTTGATCGGCTGGCCCGTCACATCGGTTCGAAAATCCACACTGCGCGTGGGCGGTAGAATTTTGCGGCCCCCCAAGTGGTCGTACATAAATAACCCAAGCCTGATCATCCAGCGTGGGCGAAGCCCAGAGTGATGTGGCAGAATGAATCGCAATGGCCAAATAATATGGGGTGCCGCATTCAAAAGCACTTCGCGTTCAATCAATGCCTCGCGCACCAAGCGAAATTCATAATGCTCAAGATAGCGCAAACCACCATGGATCAATTTTGTGGAGGCAGATGATGTGCCCGAAGCCAAATCATTTTGCTCAGCAAGAAACACAGAAAGCCCACGCCCACTTGCATCGCGCGCAATGCTGCAGCCATTCACACCACCACCAATGATAAATAAATCATAGATCATAATGTGGGTCCGGCCTCTTGTTCTGCTTCGGAACCAACGGCCGCAATTTCAATTTGAACACCTTGGTGTTTGCATAATTCGATGATTGTTTCAGGCGGTTGCTTATCAGTCACAAACACATCCACTTGCGATAGGTGCCCCATGCGAACGGGCGCTGAACGCGAAAATTTCATTGAGTCCGAAACTAGAATTACATTGCGTGAATTTTGCATAATGGCTTGTGCAGCGCGCACTTCGCGATAATCAAAATCCAGCAATGCACCATCGTCATCAATGGCTGAAACACCCATCACCGCATGGTCAACCTTAAACTGGCTGATCAAATCAATGGCTTGTTCACCCAGAACCGCGCCGTCACTCCGGCGCACCATGCCACCCACAATCATCACTTCGATGTGCGGTAGATGCATTAAAATTGTTGCCACATGAATGTTATTGGTAATTACCAAAAGCCCTTCGTGATGCACCAAGGCGCGCGCCACTTCTTCAGTCGTGGTTCCAATGTTGATAAACAGCGAACAATTATTTGGAATGAGTTTGGCTGCGTGTTGACCCACAGCTTGCTTTTCTAGAGCCGAGATTTGTCGCCGCGCTTCATAAGCCATGTTCTGCACACCAGAGGTGAGCATGGCGCCACCGTGGGTGCGTGCGAGAAGTCGATCATTGCAAAGTTCATTCAAATCTTTGCGAATGGTTTGTGGAGTCACGTCAAACCGCTCCGCCAAGTCTTCGACTATAACGGTTCCCAACTGACGGGCAAGACTGAGAATTTGATTTTGGCGAGGAGTGAGTGCAAGCATTTTTCTATTCAATTTTGAAACGTTAATGACAGTGATTTAAAGCGAAATCCAGTAAAAGTTATTTTCACCCCTTCTTTCACTTATTTTCGTTTGTGGCAACATTGCGCTGCAATATCTTCGTTGCAATGCAATATGCTTTCGCAATATTTACTATTGACTTTCGTTTTCTTTCGTTTGAAGTTGTGGCAAGTCCGAACACAGGACTGAAAAAACCGTCGTATGGGAGAACCAAAAATGAAATTGAAGCTTATGGCCACGGCTGCTGTTGCGTTGTTTACGCTCGCAAGCCCAAGCTATGCGGATGAAGCCGCCGCAAAGAAATGGATCGATGCTGAATTCCAGCCATCGACGCTTTCAGCAGATGACCAGATGAAAGAAATGCAATGGTTCATTAAAGCTGCTGAACCTTTCAAAGGCATGGAAATCAACGTGCTCTCTGAAGGCATTCCAACCCACACTTACGAATCGACAGTGCTCACCAAAGCCTTTGAAGAAATCACCGGCATTAAAGTGAACCACCAAATTCTCGGTGAAGGCGAAGTTGTGCAAGCGGTGCAAACCCAGATGCAAACCAATCGCAATCTCTATGATGCTTATATCAACGATTCAGATTTGATCGGCACACACTCGCGTTTGCAGTCTGCCGTGAACCTCACAGACTTTATGGCAGGTGAAGGTGCAGATGTTACCAGCCCAACACTTGACCTTCCTGATTTCATCGGAACGCAATTTACAACTGGCCCAGATGGCAAGTTGTGGCAATTGCCTGATCAACAATTCGCCAATCTCTATTGGTTCCGTGCAGATTGGTTTGCGCGTGCTGATCTCAAAGAAAAGTTCAAAGCAAAATATGGTTATGAACTTGGCGTGCCCGTGAACTGGTCAGCCTATGAAGATATCGCGCAATTCTTCACTGAAGATGTGAAAGAAATCGATGGCGTTAAAATTTATGGTCACATGGATTACGGCAAACGCGCACCTGATCTTGGCTGGCGCATGACAGACGCTTGGCTTTCCATGGCGGGTTCAGGTTCCGCTGGTCTTCCAAACGGTCGCCCAATTGATGAGTGGGGCATTCGCATGGAAAAAGATTCATGCAACCCAGCAGGCGCTTCGGTGTCTCGCGGTGGTGAAACCAACGGCCCAGCCTCAGTTTATGCCATTGCGAAATGGGATGAGTGGCTGCGTAAATATGCGCCTCCATCTGCGGCTGATATGGATTTCTACCAATCCTTGCCAGCACTGGGTTCAGGCAACGTTGCTCAGCAAATTTTCTGGTATACAGCTTTCACAGCCTCATTGGTTGCCCCAAAGAGCGAAGGCAACAACACAGTTGATGATGCTGGCAAACCATTGTGGAAGATGGCACCATCACCCCATGGCCCCTATTGGAAAGAAGGCCAAAAGCTTGGTTATCAAGACGTAGGCTCGTGGACAATGTTCAAATCCACACCACTTGAAAACCGCAAAGCTGCTTGGTTGTTCGCCCAGTTCGTAACATCAAAAACAGTTGACGTGAAGAAAGCCCATGTGGGCCTCACCTTCATTCGTCAGTCAACTGTGAGCCACCAGTCGTTTACCGATCGTGCGCCAAATTTGGGCGGCTTGGTTGAGTTCTAT
>JAYUPT010000224.1:0-2906 GCA_043759965.1 Aestuariivirga sp.
GCGGCGCACTGAAATTCTCTGAAGAAGCCAGTGGCCTTGAATTAGAAAGTGTTTCTGGCACCTACCCGCTTGATATAGACAGCGATGGCAACATGGATATTGTTCTGCTGCGTGTCGGTGAAAATATTGTCATGCGCGGGCTTGGCAATTGCAAATTTGAACGCGCCAATGAAGCCTGGGGCTTTAATGGCGGCGATGCGTGGTCCACAGCATTTGCTGCAACTTTTGAAAAGGGTGCTGCCTGGCCAACTCTTGCCATAGGCAATTACATCGACCGCAAAGAAGAGTTCTCACCTTGGGGTTCGTGCACTGACAATTGGTTGCACCGGCCGGATGGCCAAAAATTTGCCGCGCCCCTTGCTCTAAAACCAAGCTTTTGTGCGCTTTCAATGCTGTTCACCGATTGGAATAATTCTGGTGCATCATCATTGCGTGTATCAAACGACCGTGAATACTATGAAGGCGGCCAAGAGCAGCTTTGGCATGTGAACGCTGGTTCGCCACCTGCCCTCTACACTGAAGCCGAAGGCTGGAAACCATTGAAAATTTGGGGCATGGGCATTGCTTCAACTGATTTGGATTTCGACGGCTACCCCGAATACTTCCTAACCTCGATGGCCGATCACAAACTTCAAACTCTTGCAGCAGCCCCTGCTGCCACGTTCAAAGACGTGGCCTTTGCCAAAGGTGTAACCGTGCATCGCCCCACGGTTGGAACCGACCTTAGACCAAGCACCGGCTGGCACGCGCAGTTTGAAGATGTAAACAATGATGGCTTGCAGGATTTGTTTGTGGCCAAGGGCAACGTGGACCGGATGCCCGATTTTGCAGCACAAGATCCAAATAACCTTTTGCTGCAAGGTGCAGACGGCAAGTTTGTTGATGTTGCCGAGAAAGCCGGAGTGGCCAGCATGTTCTCAAGCCGAGGAGGTGCTGTTGTCGATTTCAACAATGATGGCCTTCTTGATTTAGTTGTGGTGAACCGCAATGACCCAACGCAACTCTGGCGCAACACCAGCACCAATCTGGGCCATTGGATTGAGTTTAGATTGCAACAATCAGACACAAACCGCGACGCCATCGGTGCGTGGATTGAAGTGAAGCGTGGCGATAAAATCATGCGCCGCGAAATCACCTCAGGCGGTGGTCATGTGAGCGGTGAAAACGGCTGGTGGCATTTTGGTTTAGGTGAATTGGCCGAAGCTGAAGTGCGCGTGGTCTGGCCCGATGGCTCAAAAGATGAGTGGCAAAAACTGGCCAGCGACAGCTTTTACACTCTCAGCAAATCAAGCCCGGCACAGAAATGGTCACCCGCAAAGTGATCTGAACCACGCCCACACGCGGGCGGTGACTGGATCGGCCAATTCTTTGTCGGACGTGATGGCAAACCATGAATGGTTTGTCTCAAGCGTTTCAGCACTGGGCCGAACAAGTCGCCGCTCCTTAATCGCGTCTTCAACCAACACCAAACTTGAAAGCGCCACACCAAGGCCAAGTTCGGCGGCCATTAAAGCAAAGTCACTCTCGTTGAAATCTGGCCCTTTAAAGATGTCATTTGATTCTATGTTGAACTGCGCAAACCAATCACGCCACCCTTCAGCGCGTTCATCATGCAACAAGGTGTAATCTAAAAGCTCGATTGGGTTGCTGATTGGCTTATTTAACAGCTTTGGCGCTACCACAGGCACCAGCACGTCACGCGCCAAATTTAGGCAGTGCACCTTTTTATCATGCTCGCGCATCCGCCTTATGGCGATGCTCACTTCCATTTCGTCAAAATTAACATGCGTTCCAGATGTATCAATCCATGGGTCACATTCGGGCACGGCTTGCAAAAGCAAATGAAGCTTGGGCATTAACCAGCGCGCCGCAAAATCGCGTGGTGCATAAATAACTACGCTGCCCTTTTTGCGATAGGGAGAAAGACTGCGATAGCCCGTCTCCAACTGGTCTAATGATTTGGCCACACTGCGTTGATAATCCCGCCCCGCATCAGTCAATCGCACTGAACGACCAATGCGTAAAAAAAGCGGTTGGCCAATTTTGGCTTCAAGCAATCGCATCTGATGGCTGATGGCTGATTGGGTCAAGCCAAGCTCTTCCGCAGCTTGTCCAAAACTTCCCAGTCTTGCAGCAGCTTCAAAGCCTAACAGATATTGCAACGGTGGAACATTACGAAAGCGCCTCATATGAAATCCATTCATCTATAACGGTTATGCTTCTCATTTGTTTACTCGTAAAAAGCAGAGAATTATAGAACTTATTTATTCAATTAGGATTTTTCAGTATGTCAGATATTTCAACAAAGAGCCAAAAGATGAAAACCACTCATTCAAAAAACAATTTACAGAGGCCTGGTGAATTTGAACCGCACACTGGCACATGGATGGTGTGGCCGCACCGCACTGATCTTTATGAAGAGCGCTTGCAGCCCATGCAGAATGAATTTGTAAACATTCTTGATGCCATCTCGCAGTTTGAACCTGTTACTGTTATTGCGCATCCCGATCATATTGAAACAGCGCAGAAGAGGCTCGGCAACAAAGCCCGCATTGTTGCCTTGCCCGTCGATGATTTTTGGACGCGTGATAGCGGCCCAAGTTTTCTCTCCAGCGCAGACGGCATTGCTGGCGTCTCTTGGAATTTCAATGCGTGGGGTGGCAAACATACCCCTTGGGACAATGATGATAAACTGGCGGGTCGCATACTAGAATTGGAAAAAGTGCATACTCGCAAATCGTGGCTGGTGTGCGAAGGTGGATCGCTCACGTGTGATGGCGAAGGAACTTTGATTGTAACCGAAACCAGCATTCTCAATCCCAATCGCAATCCAGGCGTTAACAAAGCGCTGGCAGAATCTGAACTCAAAGCCATGCTTGGTGTTGAAAAAGTAATCTGGCTGCCCG
>JAYUPT010000225.1:0-2900 GCA_043759965.1 Aestuariivirga sp.
AGGCCGCGATGTTTTTGCGCGCCTCATCTATGGCTACCGTGTTTCAATTGCCTTTGGTTTAATCCTTACATTTTTCTCATCAATCATCGGCATAACTGCAGGCGCAGTGCAAGGCTATTATGGTGGTTGGACAGATCTGATACTCCAGCGCTTCATTGATATTTGGTCATCCATGCCAACGCTCTATTTGCTCATCATCATTGCAGCATTTGTAACGCCCACATTCTGGCTTCTGCTTTCCATTCTGGTTATATTTTCTTGGACCGGGCTTGTGGGTCTAATCCGTGCCGAATTCTTTCGGGCACGGAATTTTGAATATGTGCGGGCGGCACGCGCCCTTGGACTTTCCAATGCAAAAATTATGTTCAAGCATTTACTGCCCAACGCTATGATATCGGCTGTCACCTTCATGCCATTTCTGATCGCAGGGTCAGTGACAACACTCACCGCATTGGATTATTTAGGTTTCGGCCTGCCGCCTGGCTCACCTTCATTGGGCGAACTTGTGTCGCAAGGTAAAAATAATATCCAAGCGCCGTGGCTTGGTTTCACCATCTTCATACTCATGTCCACATTGCTAACGTTGCTGGTTTTCATTGGCGAAGCTGTGCGTGATGCGCTTGATCCACGAAAGACTTTCACATGAGTGATGTGCTTCTTGATGTGAAAGACTTGTCGGTTGCTTTCGGCAAAAATCTTGCGGTGGACCACGTTTCATTTTCCCTGAACAAGGGTGAAACGCTTGCTCTGGTGGGTGAATCTGGCTCTGGTAAATCTGTCACCGCACTTTCAATTTTAAAGCTTCTTCAATATCCCGCAGCCTCGCATCCCTCAGGGCAAATCCGGTTTAACGGCGAAGATTTGCTTGACGCAGATGAGGCTGATTTGCGCCGCGTGCGTGGTGCAAAAATCACCATGATATTCCAAGAGCCCATGACCTCGCTTAACCCGCTGCACAGTGTGGAACGGCAGATTGGCGAAATCTTGGAATTGCATCAAGGCCTCAAAGGCCAAGCGGCCCGCGATAAAATTGTTGAGTTGCTCGAAAAAGTTGACATCCGTGAAGCCGCAACCAGGCTGCAAGATTATCCGCATCAATTATCTGGCGGCCAACGCCAACGCGTGATGATTGCTATGGCACTTGCCAATAAACCAGACCTGTTGATCGCCGATGAACCCACCACAGCACTCGACGTAACCGTGCAAGCGCAGATTTTAAAACTGCTCAAAGACCTGCAACAAGAGTTTGGCATGGCGCTGCTGCTCATCACCCACGATCTTGGCATTGTGCGCCACATGGCTGACCATGTGTGCGTCATGCAAAAGGGCAAAATCGTGGAGCACGGAAATGCCAAAACTGTTTTTGCAAATCCACAACATGCCTATACAAGAATGCTGCTGGCCGCCGAACCGAAAGGCAATCCAGCTTCCGTTGATCTCACTGCCGAAAAAATTATCGAAACTAAAAATCTAAAAGTGTGGTTCCCAATACGGCGTGGTTTTTTCCGTAACCTCACGGGTCACATCAAAGCCGTTGATGGTCTTGATCTCACGGTGCGGGCAGGCCAAACTTTAGGCATTGTGGGTGAATCAGGGTCTGGCAAAACCACCACTGGCCTTGCCATTTTGCGCCTCATCGCTTCTGAAGGCGAGATTGCTTATAAAGGCACGCGCATTGATCAATACAAGTCGAAAGCCATGCGGCCATTACGCAAAGACATGCAGGTGGTGTTTCAAGATCCGTTTGGGTCACTTTCTCCGCGTCTTTCAGTTTTGCAAATTGTCGAAGAAGGTTTGGTCATTCAGAATCCAAATATGAATGCCGCTGAACGCAGCACCCGCGTGACTAAAGCACTTGAAGAAGTGGGCCTTGACCCTTCAACCATGGATCGCTACCCGCATGAATTTTCTGGCGGCCAGCGCCAGCGCATTGCCATCGCACGCGCACTTGCACTTGAACCAAAATTCATCATGCTCGATGAGCCAACGTCAGCATTGGATATGTCAGTCCAAGCGCAGGTGGTGGACCTGCTGCGCGGGCTTCAGAAGAAACATAACCTCGCATATTTGTTCATAAGCCACGATCTAAAAGTGGTGCGCGCCCTTGCCAATGAAGTGATTGTGATGCGAAACGGTGTAGTTGAAGAGCGCGGGGCCACAGCAGATATTTTCAACAATCCACAAACGCCCTATACCAAGGCTTTGATTGCAGCCTCGCTCAATCTCAAAGCCACTGAAGGAATTGTGAAGCAATGAGCGCTTTTGTTTTTGTACTCCCCACCTGGCCAACTGATGTGTGGACAGCTGCCATGAAAAAAGCAGCACCCGATTTGGATGTACGCGTGTGGCCAAATCATTTGGGCCGTATTGAAGATATTAAATATGCTGCCGCGTGGTTGCCCCCAGCCAACGTGATGAAAAGCTTTCCAAACCTGAAACTCATCTGTTCACTGGGCGCAGGCGTTGATTCAATCCTCGGCGATCCCACTTTGCCAAATGATGTTCCCATCGTGCGCGTCAACGATCCAGACCTCACCACCCGCATGAGTGAATATATTGTTTTGCAGGTGCTCATGCACCATCGCCAGCAACGGCGATTGGATGCAAATCAGAAAAATAAAATCTGGGATAGTTTTGCAACGCATGCGGCATCTGCTCTTACAGTAGGTATCATGGGCATGGGCGTGATGGGCGTTGATTCTGCAACGAAGCTCACCACGATGGGCTTCAAAGTGCGCGGCTGGAGCCGCACACGCAAATCCATTGAGGGAGTTGAAAGTTTTGCAGGTGACGAACTTGATGAATTTTTGTCAGGCACAGATATTCTTATTTCTCTGCTCCCAGCAACAGCAGAAACCGATGGCATCATCAACCGCGCCCTCATTCAAAAATTGTCGCGC
>JAYUPT010000226.1:0-2890 GCA_043759965.1 Aestuariivirga sp.
TTCATAGCTTTGTTTTGTGGGCGCACATTGGCTTTCACTTTCCAAAAGCCCAGGTCATTAAAGAAATACCGTTCTATTTCTGATGAAACCTCTCTGGCAGCATCTTTACCTCGCCACACCAAATCACCAATAACCATTGAGACGGTAAAGGTGCCCGCATCAACATTGGGCTTTGCGATATAGAGGCCAATGCATGTGTTGTCTTGCTTTGTGAAAACTCCAAGCAAAAGCTTTGTTGCCTGACCATAGTAAGACTTGAAATAGTCTTGTTGATTTTCAACTGTCCAAATGCGTAGAGGTGAGTTAAGCATTTCCGCTGCAAGCGGATCAAGCAACCAATTTTCTAACCCTACCGAAGCATCTTCAGGCATCAGCGTTCTGATAACAAAACGATCAGAGTGCAGCAAAATGTCAAAAGGTGGAGATTTGATCATACTCTCCACCATTTGACCAGTTTTAAGGTTTCAATTTATTCGCAATTATTTAACAGCTCTCACAATTCAATTTCGCCGTTCTTCGCTCCAATTGCTAAGATTTCCCCAAAGGGACCCGGCAATTTTTCAAGCATAGTGCTGGTATTGTCATATCGACCAGAGCGATCGCTTTGCGCTAAAGACAGGCCACTGGAATTGAACGCAAAAGTGAGGCCCGCATAACCTTGAAGGTCTTTCAGATTTAAACCGTCCAAATCACGATTAGCATAACGACCGCCAGCAAACAATGAAAGTCCAGTATCAGACACTAGATAACGAGCTTCGCCAGTTGCAGCCCAGCCGTTGAAATCAACGCCGTTGCTTTTGCTGTTCAAATAATCGCCTTGCACCATCAAACTAAACTCTGGTGTCGCATAGAACTTAGCATTGGCGGTTAATTCCCAGCCCTTGTGGTCTTTTGCGAAAATGCCATCTTCGTCATTCTGGCCCACGAAATAATGTGCGCCGCCACCAAGAGTGATCTGATCGTTGGCAAACATTTCACCAAAGGCACCGACGCGCCAATAGTCATTCTCTTTACCAAATACTTCAGTGTTAATGAGAGAAGCTGACACACCGAAGCTGCCAACATTTGAATCACGCCAAAACGCAGCGCCACCAAAATGGCCACGCGTATCATCTAAATTCTTTCCGTTTATAAAATCGGCAGAGTGTGCGTAACTCGCCATATCAGCTTGGAAGTTCCAGGCATCACAGGTCAAAAGGCCCGCACCTTCCCCAAAAGGTGTGCTCCATTGCGCGCTCTCGGGCGTATCATCATCATCCATGCTTGAGCTCGTAGCCATATATCCAAGTTCAACAAGGCCGTGAACCGAACAGCTAGGATCCTGCATTTCTGCCGCAGATGCAGCAGAGGCTCCAAACAATGCGAAAGCACTCAATGCCAGCACGCTTGCGCTTGTTGTTAATAATTTGTTCATAGCCTAAATCTCCGCCAAAAAGCCCCCGCCCTTCACGAAGGGATAATCCTACTGCGACTATACTCAAATCAAAATTAGCTGGTTTTCCCTGATCTGTTAATTATATATTAAATTGTTGCAATCGAGCAACAGAATGGCCTTTTTGAGGGTAAAAAATCAAAATCAAACAACAACTTCTGGTTGATCTTGGCTGTGCGACTGTTACATTATAGATGGAAATTATAGAAAAGTTAAAATGAAAGCTCGTTCCGACATAACAACATCTCTGATTCACTCCGTATCATTCCGCTTGGAAACCACGCTTTCCGCAACCGCCTACCCCGCCGCCCTTACCCGCATGGAATCCGAAGTTGCAGCTATTGCGGAGGGCGCATCCGAACTCATCTGGCTTGTCGAGCATCCTCCCATATACACTGCAGGCACCAGCGCCAAACCTGCCGATCTTGTCGATGCCAGACGTTTTCCAGTTTATGAAACTGGCCGTGGCGGGCAATATACTTATCATGGGCCGGGGCAACGGGTTTGCTATGTGATGATGGATTTAAAAAAGCGTGGGCATGATGTGCGGGCTTTTGTGGCGGGACTGGAAGATGTTATCATCCGTACACTGAATGAATTTGGTATCACAGGTGAGCGGCGTGAAGACCGTGTTGGCGTGTGGGTGCGGCGTGGTGCTCGTGAAGACAAAATTGCAGCCCTTGGCATCCGCGTGCGGCGCGGAATTACATTTCACGGGTTGAGCATCAATCTTAATCCTGACCTTTCACACTTCTCTGGCATTGTGCCTTGTGGTGTTAGCGAACATGGTGTCACCAGTTTTGCCGACTTGGGATTGAGCACGACAATGGCAGAGCTGGATGCGGAATTGAAAAAGCAATTTACAATCACCTTTGGGTTTTAAGCAAACTCCATCATCACCGCATCAACGCCGAGTGAATCCCCTTGTTTGGTGTTGATCCTTTTAACCGTGCAATCGCGTGTTGCTCGCAAAACATTTTCCATTTTCATAGCTTCAACAATGGCCAACGTGTCTCCGGCTTTAATTTCTTGGCCTTCGATCACCGCAATTGAAACAACCAAACCTGGCATGGGGCAGAGAAGTTTCTTAGAAGTATCTGCCAATTTTTTAATTGGCATAAGCCGCACCAATTCCGCTTCACGCGCGGTGTAAACAAAGGCATTAAGCGTGACACCGCGATGGCTGAGGCGATAACCGTTTGGCAGTTTAACAATTTGAAAAATCGCCCCCCCAAGTGAAATTATAGTTTGGTTGGGTGTCCACCCACTTGCATCTGCTTCAGCATCCAAATCAAGCGTTACTTCAATCTTGTGCCAAGTGTCACCTAACTTTACCTCGCGCGCCGTTGCAAAATTCACCTCACGTCCATTCATTTGACCTGAGATTTTGCGCTTGCGGCGGTTTTCAACGTGATCGAGCAAACTAGCCACCGCCACAAATCTATCCGTCAATTCCTC
>JAYUPT010000227.1:0-7358 GCA_043759965.1 Aestuariivirga sp.
ATTTGGCCGCCGTCTAAAGTGCTGAGTTTTGCTCCAGATTCTTGTACCAATAAATCACCAGCCGCCAAATCCCAATCATTTTTATGGCCGAATGAAAGAGCAATATCCGTGCGTCCCTGGGCCACAAAAGCCAGCCGCAATAACAGGGGATGTTGTGGTGAGTTTACCGCATGAACACCAGCCCCCGCCAAAACTTTTAAAGCTTTGCCCGTGCCCATCAATTGAGCTTGATCAAGCGAGGCTGCATCTCGCGGGTGCAAGCGTTGTTCATTGCACCACGCACCACAGCCTGTTGCTGCAAAATAAAATTCATCCAGCATCGGGCGATACAAAACTGAAAGCACTGGTCGGGCGCCATCAATCAAAGCTGCCCCAATGCACCAACCATCGGTGCCATTCACAAAACTCTTTGTGCCATCAATCGGGTCCACCACCCATAATTTTTGGCAGGTTAAGCGCCGAACATCATCAGGCGTTTCTTCCGAAAGCCAGCCATAGTCGGGCCGTGCCCCATGCAAATGTTCACGCAAAAATTCATTGATGGCGAGATCAGCCTCCGTCACCACCGAACCATCAGGCTTGGTCCAATGTTTCACTTTCTGGGCCAACAATTTCAACCCAAGCGCACCCGCTTCGCGCATGGCTAAGCACAGCAATTTCGCATCAGCTTGCAGATGATCGGGAACTTTAACGCCCAGCAATGGTCATGCCCTCCACCAAGCACGAGGGCGCATTGGTGGAACCCTTGAACAACAAATCATTGGCAGGGGTGAGTGCCATGAACATTTCGATGAGATTTCCTGCCACCGTAATTTCACTCACCGGATATTGAATTTCACCATTCTCAAACCAATAGCCTGAAACCCCGCGCGAATAATCTCCGGTGGCTGAATTGATGCTGCTGCCAATAAATTCGGTAATCAGCAAACCTTTGCCAACGGCTTTGATCATTTCATCAGGTGAATCAGTTCCTGCTTCCAAATGCAAATTGCTGGTGCCTGCCGAAGGTTGCGAAGCAAGCCCGCGCCCGCCATTGCCAGTGGGGGCCAAGCCCAATTGTCGTGACGAGCGCAAATCCAAAACCCAGCCCGTCAGCACACCTTTTTCAATCAGCGCGCGGCGCTGCACGGGCAGGCCTTCACCATCAAAACTGCGCGATGATGGACCACGAGGGCGCAGAGGATCATCGATAATGTTAATGTCAGATTGGAAAACAGCCTTGCCCATATGGTCTTTAAGAAAACTCACACCGCGCGAAATGGCCCCACCATTGATGGCTCCCGCAAAATGCCCAATCAGACTCGGCGCCACCCTTCGGTCGAATATCACTGGCACAGATTGTGATGAAAGCTTGCGCGGATTTAAGCGCCGCACCACACGCTCACCCGCCGTGCGCCCAATCTTCTCAGGCGTTTCAAGATCGCTGAAATGATTGGCCGATGTACCATCATAATCGCGCTCCATCGAAGTGCCTTCACCACCAACAACTGAAGCGCTGAGGCCAAAGCCAGTGCGCCGATAGCTGCGCGCAAAACCGTTAGAGGCAGCTAAGCCAATCATGCCATCCGAAGCCGAAGCACCAGCGCCATTGCTGCGTGTAACACCAGGCACGGCGAGGGCAGCCCCTTCTGCTTCAAGCGCCATCGCTTTCAATTTTTCTGCGGTTGGAAAATCCGCTGAAATCAAATCCAAATCAATCTTGCCCTTGGCTAGTTGCTCAGGATCAGCAAGGCCCGCATATTGATCAGGCGGCGCTAATTTCGCCATCGCCACGCAGCGCTCCACCATGCGGTCAAGCGCTTCCGATGTGAGAACACTGCCAGCAATCAAAGCTGATGATTGCCCAGCAAAAACCCGCAAGCCAATATCACGAGACTCTGCCGTTTCTAATTTTTCGATAACGCCCTGCCGAACCGAAATTTCAGTGTCGCGCCGTTCAATGGCCATGGCATCCGCCGCAGTTGCACCGCGCTTCAAAGCCCGCGCCACCACATCAGATGCAATGTTTAAAAGTTCATCGGTCATTGAATGAGGCATCCTATCAGTAATCCAGCGAGTATGATGAGGCCAAAAAACCGATTGGCCTGAAATAATTTTAAGCACAGCGCAGCATCATGGTCTTTGAATCTAACAACCTGCCAAGTGGCATGAAGGGCTGCACCTGCCACACCCACATGGGCAGGAAGCGGGGCTGATACAAGCCACAAACTCAGATCAATCAACACCAGTGAAGCGGCAAAGAAAAACGCTAGCCATTGTGGCGAGGCAGCGCCAAATTTCAACGCCGTGGATTTAACACCAATCAGCACATCATCGTGCTTGTCTTGATGGGCATAAATTGTGTCATAGGCCATGGTCCAAGAAATGCCGCCCACATAAAGTGCCACCGCCGCCCAAGACAGTGCACCATGAATGGCGGTCCATCCTAAAAGTGCGCCCCAATTAAAGGCCATGCCCAACACCACTTGCGGCCAATAGGTGATGCGTTTCATAAATGGATAAATCGCTACGATTGCCAGTGACGCAATCGCGAGGGCAACAGTGAACCAATTAAACTGCAACAGGATGAGCAAGCCCAGCAGCAATTGCAGCACTAGAAAAATCGCAGCCGCTCTAACTGTTACGCGTCCCGATGGAATAGGCCGCGCTCGCGTGCGCTCCACCTTGCCATCGATATTGCGGTCCACAATATCATTCAGTGTGCAACCAGCACCACGCATCACGATGGCACCGGCCAAAAACAACGCTGCGTATTTTAAGTTTGAAATGCCACCACCAGAACCAATCTGCGCCAGCACCAATCCCCACCAGCACGGCAGCAATAAAAGCCACCAGCCAATTGGTCGGTCAAGCCGCATCAACTGTGCATAGGGGCGTGTGGCTTCGGGCAGATGGTCCACCCAACTTCCCTTAACCGCATCAACAATCTGGCTGGCCTCAGTCATGGTGGCCGTGTTACACGAGCGGAATGGCAAAAACCACACCAAGGTTACATGTTGAACAACAGCTTTCGGTTGCGGCTGAAATTGTGCTGCCTAAAGAGCAGGGGCATTATTTAACCAACGTTCTGCGTCTGGTTCCAGGTGATGCCTTGCGGGTTTTTAATAGCACGGATGGCGAATGGTTGGCCTATATTACCGAGTCTGGAAAGAAGTCCGTTGCCATCGCCTGCGAAAAAAATGTGAGTGCGGCAACGCCTCCGCCCGATATTGATTATCTCTTTGCCCCCCTCAAACATCAGCGCCTAGATTATCTGGTGCAGAAGGCCACGGAACTGGGAGCAAGGCGTTTGCGCCCCATCATCACGGCCCGCACCATTGCCGAGCGTGTGAACTTAGACCGTATGAAAGCCAATGTGATTGAAGCTGCCGAGCAGTGCAATTTGGTTTATGTGCCAGAAGTTTTGGAACCACAGAAATTTGAGGCAGCTCTGCGCGGTTGGGATGCCACCCGCACGCTGATATTCTGTGACGAAACAGCAATCATTTCGGATCCGTTACAAGCCCTAAAGGATGCAAAGACCCCAGCGGCGATCATTGTGGGTCCGGAAGGGGGGTTTACCGAAGAAGAGCGCCGACATTTGAAATCACTGCCTTTTGTCATTGGCATAAGCTTGGGCCCGCGCATTATGCGTGCGGATACAGCCGCAGTTGCAGTGTTGGCGCTGGTGCAAGCCGCAATTGGCGATTGGGCAAGCCCTGCTAAATCGTAATAAGATATATTACAATCTGTGCCTTGCCGCTGTCATGAGGAATGCCTAGATAGGGGACTTAATTGGAGCTAAAAACAAGTGAGCGGACCAACGCCCGATAACGAAGCTGCGCGCGAAACCATAGAAAACCGCGCCCAGCTGATAAGCTATTTCACCGAAGGTTTTAAACCAAAGCAAGAGTGGCGCATTGGCACTGAGCACGAGAAATTTCCTTTCTATAAAAACACCCTTGGCCCAGTGCCGTATGCAGGCACAAATGGCATTTGCGCGTTGCTCGAAGGCTTGCGTGATTGCTATGGTTGGAAAGGCGTTTATGAAGGCGAGCATATTATTGCGCTGGCTGATCCAAACTCACTGGCCAACATTTCATTAGAACCCGGTGGCCAGTTTGAACTATCCGGCGCGCCGCTTAACAATATAGGCGAAACCTGCGGCGAGATTTCAGAGCATCTGAAACAAGTGCGTGCCATAGGAGAGAAGCTTGGCATTGGCTTTTTAGGTTTGGGTGCCAGCCCCGTATGGACGCGCGCACAAACTCCCATAATGCCCAAGGGCCGTTATAAAATCATGGCCCCTTATATGGATAAGGTGGGCACCATGGGCCGCGATATGATGTTCCGCACCTGCACCGTGCAAGTGAATTTGGATTACGCATCCGAAGCCGACATGGTGAAAAAGCTACGCACCTCGATTGCGCTGCAACCGCTGGCCACAGCACTATTTTCAAATTCGCCATTCTTGGAAGGCAAGCCCAATGGCTATCAATCCTTCCGCTCGTATGTGTGGACCGACACTGATAATTCCCGTGCAGGCATGACGCCCTTTGTATTTGAAGATGGCATGGGCTTTGAGCGTTACGTTGATTACGCTTTAGATGTGCCGATGTATTTTGCCATGCGAAATGGTGAATATGTGAACACCGCTGGCGAAAGCTTTCGCAAATTCCTTGATGGAAAATTGCCGCAGCTTCCCGGCGAAAAACCAACCATGAAAGATTGGGCTGATCACCTCACCACCATTTTCCCCGAAGTGCGCTTGAAGAAATATCTCGAAATGCGCGGCGCTGATTCTGGCCTTGCTGATAAGCTCTGCGCCTTGTCTGCCTTTTGGGTGGGCTTACTTTATGACCAAGCAGCCTTGGACGCAGCTTATGATGTGATAAAATCGGCCACCGCCGAACAGCGCCAATTGATGCGTGATGAGGTGCCAAAGCTCGGTCTGAATGCAAAATTCATGGGCCACAGTTTAAAGCATGTAGCGAAAGACGTTTTAGCAATCGCCCGCAAGGGTCTTGTTACACGCGGACACGGCGAAGAAAGTTTCTTAAACGTCTTGGATGAAGAAGTTCATACGGGGCATTCAAGGTCGGATGTTTTGCTAGAGAAATATAATGGCACTTGGGGCAAGGACATCAATAAGGTTTTTGCCGAGAGCGCTTACTAATCACTCACCTTCCCATGGGCGTTTTCTTGCACCATGGCGAACATATTGAATGATTGCCTCATCGCCTGCGAGTTCATAAACCATCAAGTAGTTGCCGATGACCAGTCTGCGAAAGTTGGCGCGGTCAGTGGTTGCGCCTCCCATTGGAACGCGCCAATTAGATCTGCTCCTGCTTCGAAACGAGAAAGCAAGTTGATTGCAGCGCCGCGGTTGTGAGCTTCGATGTACTCAATTATTTCAGAAATATCAGCAAGGGCGGCGCGGTTGAACCTAACCTTCATGCCGCACGATATTTGCCAAAAAGTGCTGCAACCTCTGAATCATTCGCAAGGCCAGAAATTTCCGCAGCCTGCTTGCGAGCATCAATGATTTTCCAATCATCAGAGTTCAATTGAAAATCTGCCTTATGTTTTTGCTCAATATAAAGTGCAGCTTGAACAAGCTCCATCTGATCTTGCTCAGACCAGTTTCCAGCGCGCTTCACAATTTCTTTCAGAGCAGAATTCATTCTTTGAGTGTCACATAAATCGGTAAATACTTCAACAGCAAAGCAACTACCATCACTCCGCCGCCATCATCAAGCGTTGACTCCCCAAACCTTCCTGCACATGCCGCGCCAAAGCTTCCACGGCTGAACTTAACTTGCCGGGTTTGCGGATAAGGCCAATGTCGAACACGCCGAGTTTTGGAAAGCCATCGGCCTCTGTCAACACGCGCATGCCCGGGCGCAGGCAAATTTCGGGCATGGCGGCAATGGCTAAGCCTTGCAGCACTGCGGCGTTGAGCGTTGATGAATTGGGGCTGGAATAGGCGATGCGATATTTGCGGTTTGCGTTGTCTAACGCATCCACCACCAATTTGCGCCACACACAACCAGTGTGTGAAACCGCCAAGGGCAATTCCTCCAGCAAATGTAAACTATGGCGGGCTGACATGGCCCACACTAATTCTTCGCGCCGCACCAACTCCCCATTGCGTTCGCCACAAAAGGTAACAATGGAAAGATCAAGTTCACCGCGCTGAACCCGCTCATTCAAAACCGCACTGCTGTAACATTCCACATCCACTGTCACCAACGGGTGCGTGCGGTTAAAACGGGCCAGAACTTCGGGCAGAAAAATATCGGCATAATCATCGGGAGTGCCAAAGCGCACCGTGCCTGTGATTTCAGGTTTGGTGAAAGCCGAAACCGCCTCATCGCTGAGAGAAACAATGCGGCGGGCATACTCAATCAAGCGCTCGCCATCATTGGTAAAGCGGCTGCCACGGCCATCGCGCGCAAACAATGGACGGCCCAGAACTTCCTCCAGCCGTTTCATCTGCATGGAAACCGCCGATTGGGTTTTGTTCACCTCATCTGCAGCGCGGGTGAAATTACCCACATCCGCAATGGCCAGAAAGGTTTTGAGTTGGTCAATATCGAGATTGGGAAGCATTTTGCACCTATCATCACAATTATTGATGTGAAGTATAAAATACATTCGTTAGTAAGATCAATCAAAAAATGCGATGGTTCATCATCAAATGATCACAAACGTTTATGGAGATGAAAATGCGCGAATATGCAATGCACCAGGCCCAACAATCAGACAGTTTGCCCCATCAGGGTGTTTTAGTTATGTTGTGGCGCAAGGTGAGCCGCTTTTGGCTAAACTATCCACCCTCTAAACGCAGCCCACACTGAGGCAAAAGCAATTGTGCCAGCAAAGCCAATGGCAGCCGTGATGTTGGTATCATGCAACTGCGACAGAAAATACAGATCGGCAAGGTCAACCAAAAACACGGCCATCAAGCCAACAGCGCCAGTCAGCGTCATAATAATAATATCGCCCATGATGGAGCCTTCTAAGAACTTGGCTTGAAAGGGCTTACCCGCTTCACTCATACTTCAAACCCCAAGCTTTTCGCTTCTTCTGCCAGCAATTCATAATGGGTGAAATGATGCCCGCGCAAACCAGCAATCCGTGCCCCTTGAACATTTGATTTCTTATCGTCAATGAACCAGCAATTTTCCGGGTTCTGCCCCAGCACATCAGTAAGGCGGGTGAAGCTTTCAGGGTCTGGCTTCTTTGTGCCAAATTCAAACGAACAAAATTTTAATGTAAAAATAGCTGCCGCTTCTGGAAATAAAGTGTCGAGATGGTTTTTAACCAGCGGGCCATTGTTGGTGTAAATGGCGAGCATGGCTTGGGTTGAAAGTTTT
>JAYUPT010000228.1:0-7310 GCA_043759965.1 Aestuariivirga sp.
GCATGATCGGCATAGTGCTGGTTGCTGCCGCTGGTGCAGGCAATGCGCTGTGGAACCATTTTAAGAAATCTACTGCGGCGGTGAGTGAGCCGGAGGGGGTTTAGGCGCTGCGCTGCTGATTGAGTTTAAACAGGCGAGCGAGGATTTCGTCTTCGGTTAGAATGCCTGCCCGCCAATCATCACCCCAACCGTAAGCGTCCGCCACGGCTTCATCCAGTGCCTTGTGGGCGTTTTCGAGCCAAGCAGGCCGTGCGTTATAAAGTTTGGTGAGCGTGCGGTTTTTCAGCTCCATGGCGGCGGCTTCATTCACCGGCAAAATGCGATCAGGATAACCCGCCACCACTTCAGGCACGCGTTTCACCAAATCAGCCGGGTTCAACCAGTTTTCACGCAGCTCATTCAGGCGGGCAGCAGCAGCGGCGATTTTTATGGCGCGGGGGTCGGCCGCATAATCGGCGGCGGGAATGTTGGGCGTGAGGCCTTCGGGGAAGGGAAAGGTTTCGAAGCCTATCGAGGGTGTGTACTGTGGATCATTTCCAACCCCATGCCATCCTCCAAGAGCTAGTGACCAAGCTTCATGGAAAAGCGAATGCAATATCCCGAACGTAATAAAGTCATCACGTGCTATCGCAACTACACGACTGTCCGGTAATGTAGTGGCTGGAGCGAAAACAAAGAGCCGATGTTTAGATACTCGCGGTGTCATAATTGACCGATTGAACGGCTCCAATGCACTTCGCAAATCAGCACCCGAACGCCCTAGCTTCCACCAAGCTTCACGCCGTTGTTTATCTCTATTTAGATCGCGGATGGGTTTCACATTAGATTTTACATACTCAAATGGTAGTTCGTAGAGCGCAGCAACATTTTCTTCCAAATCACCGAAATTGATGATCCAGCGATCTGTTGACCGCCCGGTTATGTCACTTCCGTTCAGTAACGGGAAAATTACACTTTGATTTCCATTTCCATTGGGGTTTTTTGGAGCCGATAACCATTTACGGGCAACATCAGGCTCAATGTCAAATGGTCCCACTTTGACAGGGCCTTGGAATGCGATGTTTTTATTTTCATGCAACTGCTTAGAGGCGGTTAAGTCGCTACCTCCAGTTGGTGTAGTCAGATCAGACAGTATATCGCTAATGGTTATTCCATCTAGTTTTGCGACCTCCGAATTTGAATTGGCAAAGCAGATCAATGAAACACGAACTGCCGCACCATCTACCGTCCATTCTTCATCGCTCCATGCTTCAAATATTTTCCCGCCTTCAACTATTGAGGCTAGTACTTGTCGGTTGGAGCCGCCACGAATTGAATTTGTTGCAACCAGCCCTGCCCGCTCTAATTCACCAGAGAGCATTTGCTCCCAAGCTTTCACAAACCAATACGTTACCAGATCAACGCCGCCAGACACTTCCGGAAAAGCATTGCGCAGAGACACTGTGTAAGCCTCGCCCAATTCGCGGATCATTTTCTTGTTGCCCAAAAACGGTGGGTTGCCCACCACCACATCGGCTTTGGGCCATTCCGCCTTAGTGCCATCCGCATTCAGCACGGCATCACGATTTTCAATAGTGCTCAGTGTACGGAGGATTGGGTTTCTTGCGGCTTCAAAACCATTTCTTCGCATCCATTGAATTTCACCAATCCACACCGAAACCCGCGCCAGCTCGGCGGCATAGGCGTTGAGCTCTATGCCCAGCACGGCCTCTGGCCCAATCGATGGAAAGCCACGCGGTAACCCTAAGGCCTCGGCTTCTAAATTCACGCGGTGTTCAATGTTTTTGAGTTCCAACAAGGAAAGATACAAAAAGTTGCCAGAGCCGCAAGCGGGGTCTAGCACGCGGAAGGCTTTTAGTTTTTCCAGAAATGATTGGTGCAGTTTTTCAGCATCGGCTTTGGCTTTGGTGCTGGCCGCCAGTTCTTTGCCTTTCAGCAATTTTTCTTTGGTGGCCTTGGGGGCATTTTCCAGTAGTTTCGCAATCTGCGCCTTCACCTCTGCCCACTCGGCCAGCAGCGGCTCCACGATGACCGGGTTCACGATCATCATGATTTTTTCACGGTCGGTATAATGCGCGCCAAGCTGGCTGCGCTTATCCGGGTCCAGCCCGCGCTCGAATAGCGTTCCCAGAATCGAAGGGTCGACATCAGACCAATCCAACTTTGCAGCTTTGAGCAAGTCTTCAATATCAGGCTTCAGCAAGGGAAAGGCATGGTCGCTATCAAACAGGCCGCCATTGAACCAATCGACTTTTTCAAAGCCCACCATGCCGCCCTGCTTCATGGCACCAAACAACATGGCGGCGTGGTGTTCAAAATCCGCCGGCTTCTGCTCGCAATGCTTGAGCATTCGTTCAAACATTTTATTAGGCAGCAGGTTCACATCTTCAGCGAACATGCAGAACACGAGGCGGTTTACAAAATGGGCCACCTCCTCCGCATCATGCTTTCTATCACGCAGGCGCTGGGCGATTTTGGCAAATTGCTCGGCGGCTTCCTCGGTGAGAAGCTGCCTCGTCTTTTCCGGCTTTAGGCGTTCAGGGTCGGTGAAGGCATGGCGCAGCGTGTCGCGGTGGGTGGCATCGGTCAGGTCATCAAGTTTGATTGTGTAAGTTTTGTGAACCGTGTTGGTCCAGTTGGTGTGGATGCGGATTTGATCCATATCCGACACGATGAGCAGCGGCGGATTATCCAACGCGAGGGCATATTGTTGCAGCTGCGCCAAGGCTGCATCCAAGTCTTTGCGCTTGCCTTTATATTCCCAGCCGAAACATTCCTTGCGCCACACATCGGCCCAGCCCTCGCCGCCTGATGATTTGGATGCGCCTTTTTCAAAGGTGAAGAATTCGCCTTTGGGATCAGCACTAATGGGATTGAGCACGCCCAGCAGAGCGCACAGATCATTGAAATGTGATTGTGAAGCTGAGCGCTCCTTCAGCTCCACGGCCTTCCATTTGGTGATGAATTCTTGGGGGGTCATGGGGCGATTCTTTTGAAGCTCATTAAATCAACATGCTGAATTGGTTTTAGGATTACAAACAAAAAAAGCCGGAGCATTGCTGCTCCGGCTTGTAGATTTGAAATTGTTCACAACCCCAACTCACTATGTGAACCGAGGCGCAGTAGTTCCAAAAATAATAACTCTCTTTTTCGATATATTAAAACCAGATCAGGCCGGAGGTGGCAATCGCGATAGTTTTGCCATTTACCCGTCAAAGCATGATCGCGATAGGCAATAGGCAGTGGTTCGTCGTTTCCAAGTAAAGATAGAACCGATTCTAAGATATCAACGAGATGCCTTGCGTGACGACCTTTGTATTCAGGTTTCAAATCTCTTTTGAACTGGGAAGATTGTTCAATCGTCCGCATTCAAATCGGCCATTAAATCCGCAATTGTGCCGACAGGGATGAGTTCTCCTCGCATAGACTCTTCCATCGCCGCGATGGTTTCGGCATTAGGGATCAGCGGTTCGAAGGGCATGGCTTTATCTTGGGCAACGCGAATCATCAGCAGCCGAAAGGCATCAGACACTGTGAGGCCGATGGTGGCTAGGACAGCAGCAGCCTCGGCTTTGGTTTTTGCATCAATACGGGCGCGAACGACATCATTGGCTGGCATGGGTGGCTCCTTGGGCTACAATGTAGCTCAGGGTTGTGAGATTTTCAAGTAAAAAACCGGAACATTGCTGCTCCGGCTTTTGGAATTGAGATTGAAGCAAAGTGCCCCCTCCTACGCATTTTCGAAGAAAATGCTTATCGTTCGGGCACCTCCCCCAGCAAAGCTGAGGGAGGGCGTTAACTTCACGCTCCCTCAACTTGTTGGGGGAGCTGTCACGCAGTGACTGAGGGGGCCTAGTTTAATGTCCGGCCAAAACCGCCAGCATCAAGAGCGCCACAATGTTGGTGATCTTGATCATGGGGTTTACGGCGGGACCTGCTGTGTCTTTGTAGGGGTCGCCTACAGTGTCGCCAGTTACGGAAGCCTTATGGGCATCGCTGCCCTTCAAATGCTTCTTGCCTGTGGAATCCACGAAGCCATCTTCAAAGCTCTTCTTTGCGTTATCCCAAGCACCGCCACCAGCGGTCATGGAGATGGCAACGAACAGGCCTGTTACGATCACGCCCATGAGCATGGCGCCCACGGCTGAGAAGGCTTCGGCTTTTCCGGCGATCGCGTTGATGGCCACGAACACAACGATGGGTGACAGCACTGGCAGCAACGAAGGCAAAATCATTTCCTTGATCGCAGCTTTGGTGAGCAGATCCACAGCCCTTGCATAATCAGGCTTTTCGGTGCCCTTCATAATGCCGGGGTGTTCGCGGAACTGGCGGCGCACTTCAACCACCACAGCTTGCGCTGCGCGGCCAACTGCCGTCATTGACATGCCGCCAAACAGATAAGGCAACAGGCCGCCGAACAACAGGCCGACCACTACATATGGCGAGGACAGATCGAAGGTGACATTGACGTTCTCAAAAAATGAACCCGGCGCAGCAGTGGCTGCGAAGAACTTCAAATCTTGTGTGTAAGCAGCAAACAATACGAGCGCGCCAAGACCAGCAGACCCAATGGCATAACCTTTGGTTACAGCTTTAGTGGTGTTGCCCACAGCGTCCAGAGCATCCGTGTTGTGGCGCACTTCTTTGGGAAGGCCCGCCATTTCCGCAATGCCGCCTGCGTTATCAGTCACTGGGCCAAACGCATCAAGCGCCACAACCATGCCAGCGAGAGCGAGCATTGTTGTTACAGCAACTGCAATGCCGAACAGACCTGCGAGGTTAAACGTAACCAAGATGCCACCAATGATGATCAAAGCTGGTATGGCTGTTGCTTCCATCGAAACCGCAAGACCTTGGATCACGTTGGTGCCGTGGCCGGTGATGGAGGCTTCGGCAATCGAGTTCACTGGGCGCTTGCCAGTGGCAGTGTAGTATTCAGTGATCCAGATAATGAGACCAGTAATCACCAAACCAGCAACGCCGCAATAGAACAAGCTGGTTGGGGTGAAGCCACCGAGATCAGCATTCATATCGCCGAACATATATTGGATGACCGGATACAAAGCGGCGAGCGAGAACACGCCGGTTGCGATGATGCCCTTATACAAAGCACCCATGATGTTGTTGGATGCACCGAGCTTTACAAAGAATGTGCCGATGATCGAGGTGATCACACACGCACCACCAATGGCGAGTGGCAATACCATGCCAGCAAGCTTCATGGCATCTGGCAGAACAATCGCTGCGAGTACCATGGTGGCAACTGTGGTCACCACATAGGTTTCAAACAAGTCAGCGGCCATGCCGGCGCAATCGCCCACATTGTCGCCCACGTTATCTGCGATGGTTGCAGGGTTGCGTGGATCATCCTCTGGGATGCCCGCTTCAACTTTGCCCACCATGTCGCCGCCCACGTCTGCACCCTTGGTAAAGATGCCGCCGCCGAGACGCGCAAAAATTGAGATGAGCGATGCCCCGAATGAAAGCGCAATGAGAGCATCAATCACCGTGCGGCTGGTTGGCGCCAAGCCCATGGAGCCCGTGAGGAAACCAAAATACAAAGTGACACCGAGAAGGCCGAGGCCTGCGACGAGCAATCCCGTAATAGCACCTGCTTTGAACGCAAGGTCTAATCCACCCGCGAGTGATTTGGTTGCTGCCTGCGCCACACGCACGTTAGCGCGCACTGATACGTTCATGCCGATGAAGCCCGCGGCACCTGAGAGCACTGCGCCAATCAGGAAGCCCGCAGCGGAATATCCACCGAGCAAATACCAAGCGATGAGAAAAATCACAGCACCCACGGCTGCGATGGTTTGATATTGGCGTTTCAAATAAGCCGCAGCGCCTTCGCGCACGAGGCCAGAAATTTCTTGCATACGGGCAGAGCCTTGGTCTGCCGCCATAAGACGGGAATTGGTGATGAAGCCATAAACAAGCGAGAGAACGCCTGCGAGCACAATCAGCCAGAGTGTGTTGGACATGATGAAACCTTTGGTCAAAAGTTGTTGTTGCTCCAGAACCCTGACCGATGGCCGCGACGGAATCACGCTTCACTGCGCCGGTGCTGGAATTGTAGGCAGGGTATGACAAATTTTAGACACATTTGCAATTGTGATTTGAGGGAAAGTTTTTGGTGTAAATGATTGGCGCAACTCAGAATTTTGAGGGGAATGTGGAAAATGCGTTTGCGCTTCACCTAATACCGAGTTGGCAAAATCAATTGTGTTGCTCTATGTTTTGTCTATGACCACATTTCAACCCAAGCTTGATGTTTTGCCATTGCCGCAGCGCATTTTTTGGGCCGAGCTTGCCGAGATTCCACA
Organism: Aestuariivirga sp.; assembly: GCA_043759965.1. Lineage (GTDB taxonomy): Bacteria > Pseudomonadota > Alphaproteobacteria > Rhizobiales > Aestuariivirgaceae > Aestuariivirga. The sequence goes on from JAYUPT010000228.1 coordinate 6,327, forward strand.
AGAGTTCACACTCTATGGCGGCACAGCCATTGCCCTGCATTTTGGACATCGCCAATCGATTGATTTTGATTTCTTCGGGTGGAATGCTTTTGCACCGCTTGATCTTGCATCATCTCTACCATTTCTCAGGGGTGGCACAGTTTTGCAAAGCGCACCCAACACACTCACGATGTTGATAGACCGTGACGGACCAGTGAAGATTTCATTTTTCGGCGTTCCGCGACTTAAAAAAATTAAGTAACCACACATCGCATCAGACAACGGTTTGCAAATTGCTTCTCTGCTGGATTTGGCTGGAACAAAAGTTGCGGTGGTTCAGCAACGCGCCGAAACGAAAGACTATATCGACATTGACGCTATTTTGGCAGACGGACAGATCGATTTATCATTGGCTTTAGCCGCTGCACAAATAATTTATGGTTCGGTTTTTTCGCCGCAAAACGCGTTGAAGGCGCTCACCTATTTTGATGAACCGCAGCTGCAAAATCTGCCGCAAGAACTCAAACAAAGATTAGTGAATGCGGTGCGCTCGGTTGACCTTGACCGTCTGCCCAAGATTGAAAGGGCACCAGACGCTTGAACGCCCTTCCTGACACAAAAGAATTCCACGATATTGCTGCCCGTATCATTTAGTTTGAACCACCAGAACTTGCTTTGCGAGACATGACGCGTTTCATGGCCTATGCCTTTCGATATGCCACACATCAAGACATGCAGACATTGCGCACAAAACTAAATGATGATGATTTGCGCACCGCACTGGCAGAGGCACCACCAGGCATTATTGATCCGCGTTCGTGGAGTTATTGGCACGCGGTTTTAGGAACATTTCCCGCGCCGTTGCTGCCAATCCGCTTAATATAGGTCTGACAAGAACTTGCCTAGAAACTAGGGTGTGAACCCAATTCAAATTCTTGAATTACTTTAGCAAATCAGATTCAGATGCTCTGAACAAGGAGCATATCATGGGTCGATTTGATTTGA
>JAYUPT010000229.1:0-2867 GCA_043759965.1 Aestuariivirga sp.
CCATCTTTGGCATCCAATGCACCGATAGAAATAAAGGCGTGCTTAACGCGAAAGCGCGATAAAAATTCCACCGCTGGCGGCCCAAAGGCTGCGCCATTATCACCCTTCAAAGCGCCACCCGCCATATAAACCGTGTTGCCATTCACAGTGGCCAATGTGCGGGCAATATCTGATGAGTTGGTAACAATGGTGAGGTTTCGTTTCACGCGCAGTTCTTGTGCGAAAATTGATGTGGTGGTGCCAGTATCAATCATCAGGCTATCGCCGTCTGAAACAAATTGCACGGCGTGTTTGCCAATGGCGTGCTTTGCCTCAAAATGTTCGCGCAAGCGGCGTTCAAACGGGGCTTCACCTGCCAAATGCGGCAGCGCCAATGCGCCATGGAGCTTTAGCACTTCGCCCTTTTGCTCCAAAACTTTTGCATCGCGGCGAATAGTTTCTTCTGAAACATTTAAACCTAAAGCAAGGTCAGTAATGGTGGCGGTTCCATGCTGGCGAATATGCTCAACAATCGTGATCAAACGCTTTGAAGTTTTGTGGCTTTTCATGTGAGTGTAACCAAAATTTTGTACCTAATTGTGAATGATACCACAAAATTCAACACAGTGTAATCACATTTCCACATTAAGCCACAAATTTGTTTGACTCTTTGGATTTTTTGCGCAAATCTGTAGCTGTTCAGACCACCATTGGTTGGGACGTTCTGAGAGAGTTGCCACCCCCAGCCCTGCTTGGGGATTGACCAGGAAGCGCAATCGCCCCCGGTACGCCATTGGAAAATCGCCGTAACAGCGGCGGTGGCAACTTATCAGGGTTTTGACAGGTCTGGAGTTGGAATGGGGCAAGCCTATAGCCGTGTACGCGGCCTTTCCATTTGGAAAGGTGATGTTGTGATTGAACCGTTAAAAGGTGGCGTGAGCAACGCCAGCTTCACGGTGTGCGATACTGTGGGCAAATACGTTGCCCGTGTGGGCGAGGATTATCCATTCCACCAGGTTTCGCGTGAGCGAGAGGCCATTGCCGCGCGAGCCGCATTTGAAGCTGGATTATCGCCAGAAGTTTTGCACATTGAACAAGGCTTGATGGTGGTGCGTTATATTGAAGCGCGCACCTATGTTGAAGCTGATGTGCGGGCTAATGCTGAGGCTTGTGTGGATATTGTTGCCCGCTGCCACCGCGATATGGGTTCGCGGGTGCGCGGCCAAGGTGCAATTTTCTGGGTGTTCCAAATCTTACGCGATTATGCTTCCACTTTGAAATCTGCTCATCATAAGCGCACTGCCGAAATTCCGCGTTGGATGAAAATAGTTGATGAGCTTGAGGCAGCGCAAGTGCCCCTGCCCATTATTTTTGGCCACCACGATTTATTGCCGACAAATTTCATGGATGATGGACAGCGGCTGTGGCTGATTGATTGGGAATATGGCGCGTTCGGCACCTGTATGTTTGATCTTGCCAATATAGCTGCCGCCAATTCATTTGATGCTTCGCTCGAAGCTTCCATGCTGCACCAGTATTTTGGCCATGTGCCAGATCAAGCCACCACGCGCGCCTTCTTCGCCATGAAAGTGGCAGCAGCTTTGCGTGAAGCGATGTGGGGCATGATCTCGGAACTCTATCTCAACGCGCCGGGTGTGGATTATGTGGCTTACGCTGCTGAATATCTGGGCCGCTTCGAGGCTATTCTCTCAGATTATAAAACAAGGATTGGACATTAAATATGAGCGTTACGTTACCTTCGCATGTGGATGTTGTGGTTATTGGCGGGGGCATTATTGGGTGTTCAACAGCTTATCATTTGGCGCGAGACCACAAAGCTTCTGTGGTGGTTCTGGAGCAAAATAAAATAACATCAGGCTCCACATGGCACGCCGCCGGGCTGGTGGGGCAGCTCCGTTCATCTGCTTCCATCACGCAAGTTTTGAAATATTCGGTTGAGCTTTACAAAAATCTTGAAGCCGAAACCGGGTTGCAAACTGGCTGGAAAATGACTGGCTGTTTGCGCCTTGCCACAACGCACGATCGGTGGACAGAATATAAGCGCCTTGCCACCACGGCGCAAAGCTTTGGCATGGAAATGCATTTGTTGTCTCCCACCGAAGTTAAAAAAATGTGGCCGCTGCTGGAGACGTCCGATTTGGTTGGCGCATCCTTCCTGCCCACTGATGGTCAGGCTTCGCCTTCCGACATCACGCAATCTCTCGCCAAAGGTGCGCGCATGCATGGGGCCAAATTTATTGAGGGTGTTCGCGTTACGGGTTTTGAAATTGAGAAGGGCTGCGTTACGGCTGTGAACACCACTCACGGCAGCATTAAATGTGATCGCGTCGTGAATTGCGGTGGCATGTGGGCGCGTCAAATTGGAGCGCTGGCTGGCGTTAATGTGCCGCTGCAACCGGTGAAACATCAATATGTGATCACCGAAAAAATGGAGGGCTTATCACCGGATGCGGCCACCATCCGCGATCCTGATCGGCGCACATATTTCAAAGAAGAAGTGGGTGGACTGGTGTTTGGTGGCTATGAACCCAACCCAATTTCTTGGACGCAAGATGCGGTGCCAGACACTTTTGAGTTCCAATTGTTTGAAGATGACTGGGACCATTTTGAGCAACATATGGGCCAGGCTTTAGCGCGCATTCCAGCACTTGAAAAAACTGGCATCAAGAAAATGATCAACGGACCGGAGAGTTTCACACCTGATGGCAATTTCATTTTGGGTGCAGCACCTGAATTGAAGAATTTCTATGTGGGCGCTGGTTTTAATGCCTTTGGCATTGCCTCTGGTGGTGGTGCCGGATGGGTGCTGGCCGATTGGGTGATGAAGGGTGAAGCACCAACTGATTTATGGTCGGTTGATATCAGGC
>JAYUPT010000230.1:0-22201 GCA_043759965.1 Aestuariivirga sp.
TTGATAAATACCCCGGCATGGAACCCCACATCAAACGCGGCGTGGCAGTTTCCATCAACGGCCAAATTTACCGCGACCAGTGGGATACGGTATTGCCAAAAGACGTTGAAATATATTTATTGCCGCGCGTGCCGGGTGGCTAACTCGCGGTGCCATTAAGAACTTCTCCACAACTCCGTGGGCAAAATGGAGGAACCTTGGGAGACGCAGATATGACGGCAGGACTTCGAAACGTAACCGGACTTGGCGAACGCGCACCTCTGTTTGAACTCAAGGGCCGCTTGGCCCGCATTGAACTTTCAGCCTATGTGGCGGGCTTAAGTTATTTTCTGGGACTGTTGCTGGTTGGCGAACAAAAACTCACAACTGCATCGCCGCTCGCTCTTGCAACTCTAGCGACCTGCTTCTTGGCCTTTTTGATTTCAGTTGTGGTCATTCAAGGCCGCATGGGCTTTGCACCATCTGCCAATACATTCGGCAAGCCGCAACATTTGGTGACTCAAGGTATTTTTCAATACTCGCGCAACCCTATTTTTGCGGCCTTTCTGCTGCCGCTCGTCTCATTGTCACTATTGTCATTGCTGGCGGCTGTCGTGACCACCACATTCTATATGGCTGTAATGACCTTAACTGTTTTGCGCACTGAAGAGCGTGATCTCGTCAAGCTTTTTGGCCAAACCTATGTGGACTATGCTGCCAAGGTTCCGCGCTGGCTGTTCTAACACGGGCTGTTCCGAGAGGGGCAAAGCGGCCCTCCCCAATTTGGGAAGGGCCAAACCTGTTTTAGAAACCGCATAAAGTTGAGCAGAAACCAGCATGCTGCGCTCCGCTTCCAGTGCATGATCACTAGCAAGAGGCAAAGCAATCAGCCGCTCTAACTCGCCGCGCATCAATCCAATATCGCGCAATTGATACTCGTTGAAATGTCGCATGTGTTTAAGGGTCTTACGCAAGCGTCAATTTTGCACCAAACGGACCAGCCAGGTGATTTGGCCATAGGCCCGCCGGGATTGAGCAACATTGATTTCATAATCGCGCATAATAATCTCCTTAAAACTCCAATTGTATTGATTGTATGTTAATGAAATGCAGATTTGTCTTGCATATCTCACAAATACGTAGATACAATGAAGGCGCAGGTAGAAACAATCGAAACATTGTACCCATGACAATTTGGACACCCACATTAGACCGCAGCAAGCCACTTTATCTGGCGATTGCTGATGCCATCACCCAAGATGTTGAGGGCGGAACCTTAGCCAAGGGTGATCGCCTGCCCCCGCAGCGCGATCTGGCCTGGAAACTGGGTGTGACACTTGGCACGGTGACCAGAGCCTATAAGGAAGCTGAACAACGCGGGCTTCTATCTGGCGAAGTGGGGCGTGGCAGTTATATCAGGCAAGGCAATGCCGTCACCGCCATTCCATCATTGGGCCAAGACGCCGAGGATTTAATGGACCTCACCCACGCCATTCCACCACCCGTGGTCACCGCGCAAGAGTTTGATGCGGCCCTGCATTCGGTGATGCGTGATGCGCGAAAATTGGATCTGCTTGATTATGCCCCGCCTGATGGCTTTGCCCTTCATAAAACCATGGCCGCACGCTGGCTTAAACTCAGCGGCATTGATGCAGGCGAGCGCGAGATTTTTATTACGGCAGGGGCGCATTTAGGATTGATCACGGTGTTAGAAGCACTCACTGATCCCAGTGATGTGGTGATGGCTGAGGCTGTGAATTATGCGTTGCTGCGTGCTACGTTTCAAAACGCTCATGTGGTGCCGCTGGCTTTGGGCATGGATGATGAGGGCCTTTTACCAGAAGCTTTTGAGCAAGCCGCAAAATCTGGCAGATCACGCATTCTCTATCTTGTGCCAACCTTACAAAACCCCACCACCAGCACCATGAGCCATAAGCGCCGTGAAGCTATTGTTCACATAGCGCGCAAATATAATATCACCATTATTGAAGATGATATTTTTAGGTTACTTGATGCGCGCGTGTTGCCGCCCACATTTTATACACTTGCCCCTGAGCGCACCTATCACATCACCAGCCTCTCCAAAACTTTGGCACCCGGCCTGCGCATTGGCTTCTGTGTAACCCCCCATGGCCAAGACCGCACCATGCGCTCGCACATTCGCACCATGGCCGCACGCACGGTGGGCATTACCGGCGAGATTGCGCGCTATTGGATTGAGACTGATCTGGCGACAACAATTCTGGACAGAACCCGCAATGAACTAGCCGCCCGCCGCGCCACATTTATGGAAGTTTTTAAGGGTGCAAAATTTCGCTGCGAACCGGGCGCACCTTACGCGTGGTTGGAATTGCCTGAACATTGGACTCCAGGCCGCTTTGCCTCAGCACTTCTCGCCAAGCAAATTAAAGTATCACCTGGCTCAATGTTCATGCTCGACCGCAACAGCCCCAGCCGCCACATTCGCGTGTGCTTCGGCAACCCACAATCAGGCTGGAAATCAAGACAGGCGTTTGAAGCGATCCGGTCACTGATGAATGACCATGATGAGGATGAGTTTACGCCAGTAGCGTGAATCACTTTTTCCTCCTCCTTCTCCCGAAGGGGGAAGGTGGCGCAAAGCGCCGGATGGGGCGGCGAGGAATCCAATTTTGAGGCTCGGAGACCCCACCCCTCTAGCTACGCGATCCACCCTCCCCGCTTCGCGAAGAGGGAGAAGAAGTTACACCAACCACACCCGTCCATAAGGTGGTATTTGCAGTACACCATCAGGGGTGGCAACGCTTGCATCACTCAACATATCGTGAAACTGCACAACGCCTTGAGCAGCAGCAAAACGCGCTGGCACATTTTGCCAAAGCTCAGTGAAATTAAACAGTGCCAGCAGCGGCCCCTCATCACTCTCTCGCAAAAATGCAAATATCGCTGCATTTCCCGCATCTAAAATCCGCGTCGGGTTATTGGCGGCAAGGTGCCTAACAGCCTTGCGCCGCGCGATGATATTTTTCGTTCCTGTGAAAATTTTATCCTGAGTCGCAGTGAGTTTGCTCCATTGCATTCTTGGCCGGTGCATCCAGCGATTGTCATGGGCGTGGGCTGGCTCTTTCACAAAACTGTAATCATTGGTGAGGCCAATTTCATCGCCCATAAACAACAATGGCAGACCACCGAACGAAGCCATTAAAGCCACGCCCATCAACATCCGGTCAATGGCTGTGGCGGTGTCTTGCTCAGTCAGGGCTGCTTCTAATCCGGCCAAACTGGCAAATGTTCCACTGTTGCGGCGATCTCCCGTTTCAGCATTCTCCTGAAAAATTCCACCGCGTGCAAATGAACCTGCATGTTTGCCCGCATAAAAATCCGCCAGAAACTTGCGGTGCCCCGGACCCGAAACATTTGGAACCGCGTTTGCATCTTCCTCGGTGATCGCCCAACCAATATCATCATGGCAGCGAATGTAGGTTGCCCAACACGCATTGCGAAAGCTTGTCGGAAAATGTTTCTTCAGTGTGTAAGTCATCAATGACGTGTCGCGCGCCGCAAGAGATGACCAATAATGCACCATCAAATTATTGTGGTAAGCAAGATTGCCTTCGCGCCCACGGTGTTTGCCCGCGCCCAAATAAGGAACCAAATCACGCGGTGCCACAATAGCCTCGGCTTTGTGAATAAGCGCTGGTGCCGCAATGCGCGTGGCCGCTCGCAGCGCTTGCAGAATGTCATGAACCTCAGGAAGATTCTGGCAGTTGGTGCCCAGTTGTTTCCACATGAAGGCAACGGCATCCAACCGCAAACAATCCACGCCCTTGTTGGCAAGATTAAGCATGATATCAACGATTTCTAAAAACACTTCTGGGTTTGCCCAGTTCAAATCCCACTGGTGTTCATTGAACGTGGTCCACACATATTTTCTAATAACTGGATAGTAAGTAAAATTGCCCGGCGCATCATTGGGAAAAACTTCAACCAAGGTTTTTTCAAAGGCAAGCGTATCAGCTTGCGCGTCGAACATATGGTAATAGGCCTGATATTTTTTATCGCCGCTCTTGGCCTTCTCAGCCCAGCCATGTTCCTTGGCCGTGTGGTTCAGTACCAGATCAACACACACGCTCATGTCTTTGTGACGCAGAGTTTTAGCCACCATCTGAAACTCATCCATCGTCCCAAGCAGTGGATTTATCTCGCGGTAATCCATCACTGAATAGCCGCCATCACTATCACCAAGCCTTGGCTTCAAGCACGGCATAAAGTGAACGTAAGTAACACCTAAGCTTTGTAGGTAATCAATGTGCTGGACAACGCCTTTGAAATTGCCAGCAAAGCGATCCACATAAAAAACATAGCCCACCATATTTTCCGACTGGAACCAATCGGGGTTGAGATCGCGCTCAAGATCGAGGTCTTTCAGTTCGGCGGGGCGTTCAGTCCAGCGCGCCAAAAGCAGTGATTTCAGTGCAGCTTCAAATTTTGGGAGGCTTCCATAAATATCGCGCAAGGGCTGCAACAAATCTTCCTCACTGCGCTTCCAGCGCAGATCAAACAATTTCTGGTCGTTGAGAGACAAAACCATCGGCAAACACCCAAATTCGCGCACCAAAGCGCTTTGAATGCCACATCCACAGGAAAAAGCCAGAGGCCAATGCCCAAAAATCAGCCAGAAAATGCAAGTTGAGCGTATTTCACCGATTGCAAATCAGAAGTGACCGCTGCATACCAGCAATTAGGGAGTTTCCAATGTCTGCCATTCTGAACGCAATCTCCGAAGAACTGAGTGCCATCAAATCCGCATCACTGTGGAAAGCCGAGCGCGAAATTCAAACGCCGCAGGGTGCTGATATTGGCGTTGCAGGCCCACGCCATGTGCTCAATTTTTGTGCCAATAATTATTTAGGTCTCGCCAATCACCCGGCTCTCATCGCGGCTGCGAAAGCTGCTCTCGATACTCACGGCCTCGGCATGGCGTCAGTTCGCTTTATTTGCGGCACCACTGATTTGCACCGCGAATTAGAAGCCCGCATTGCTGATTATCTGCAGATGGAGGATTCAATTTTATTCGCAGCTTGCTTTGACGCCAATGGAGCGGTGTTTGAACCATTGTTCGGCGAGCAAGATGCCATCATCTCCGACAGTTTAAATCACGCTTCCATCATCGACGGCATTCGCTTGTCCAAAGCCAAGCGCTATCGGTTTGCCAACAGCCATATGAATGATTTGGAAAAACAATTGGAAGCAGCCATTGCTGAAAATGCGCGACGCATTATAATCGTAACGGACGGTGTTTTTTCCATGGATGGCACTTACGCCAACCTGCCAGACATTCGGAAATTGGCAGATAAATATGACGCCCTTATCATGGTAGATGATTGCCACGCCACCGGCTTCACTGGCCCACAAGGGCGCGGCACACATGCCCGCTCCAATGTGAAGGTTGATATTCTTACGGGTACCCTTGGCAAGGCTCTTGGTGGTTCGGCAGGTGGTTACATCGCTGCGGCAAAGCCCATTGTTGACCTGTTGCGCCAACGCGGGCGGCCTTATTTATTCTCGAACGCCCTGCCTCCTGCCATCGTAGCTGCATCAACAAAAGCCATTGATCTTGCCGAAGCGGGCGATGATCTCCGCACCAAACTCGTCGCCAATGCCAAAGCCTTTCGCAAAGGCATGAGCGATGCGGGCTTTAAACTTCTCGCAGGCGAACACCCCATTATCCCTGTAATGTTAGGTGAGGCCGAACTAGCACAGAAACTTGCAGCTAGACTTTATGAGAAGGGCATTTATGTAACGGGCTTCTTCTTCCCCGTAGTGCCAAAAGGCCAAGCGCGCATCCGCACACAAATGTCTGCCGCGCACACACCCGAACACATTAAGACCGCCATTGCCGCTTTCACTGAAGCAGGCCAAGAATTGGGAGTTATTTAATGCGCGCCCTTGTAAAAGCGGAGGCCGCTGAAGGCCTGACGTTGCGGGATGAACCCACACCCCAAATTGGCAGCGATGATATTCTGATCAAAGTGGCCAAGACTGGAATTTGCGGCACTGACTTACACATTTGGAAATGGGATGAGTGGGCACAAAAAACCATCCCGGTGCCCATGGTGGTGGGCCATGAATTTGCAGGTGTAGTGGTGGATATTGGTTCCCATGTTCGCACCGTTAAAGTGGGCGACCGCGTTTCTGGTGAAGGCCACCTCATCGGCATGAAAAGCCGCATGGCGCGGGCTGGCCATTTTCATCTTGATCCTGAAACCAAAGGTGTTGGCGTTAACGTGCCGGGTGCCTTTGCCGAATATCTCAAAATTCCGGCTTTCAATGCCATTCATTTGCCACCCGAAGTGGATGATGAAATTGGTGCTATTCTCGATCCGCTCGGCAATGCCGTGCACACGGCGCTTTCTTATGATCTGGTGGGCGAAGATGTTTTGATCACCGGCGCTGGCCCCATTGGTATTATGGCAGCAGCCGTGTGCCGCCATGTGGGCGCACGGCATGTGGTGGTGACGGACGTGAATGATTATCGTTTGGAACTGTGCAATCAGGTGACAGACGCGGTCACCGTGAACGTGGCCAACGAAGATTTAAAGTCAGTGATGCAGCGCATTGGAATGCGCGAAGGCTTTGACATTGGTTTGGAAATGTCGGGTGCACCTTCAGCTTTTGAGCAAATGACCAAGCACCTGATTATGGGTGGCAAGATTGCCATGCTCGGCATTCCATCGGGCAAAATGCCGGTCGATTGGAACACCATCATTTTCAAAGCGCTCACCATCAAGGGCATTTATGGCCGCGAGATGTTTGAGACCTGGTACAAAATGATCGCCATGCTGCAATCAGGTTTGGATGTGCGCAAAGTAATCACCCACCGCATGAAGGCCGCTGATTATGCCACTGGTTTTAACCTGATGAAGCAAGGCAGTTGCGGAAAAGTGGTGCTGGATTGGCAGTAAAATACTAAATACTTTCTCGCGATTGACACGAAGTTGTTGCTCAATTGAAATACTAAATGGATAAATTAAATGAACACCCCTTCGTCTCAGTTGGAACGCTTACGTCCCGTAAAAAAGCCTACGGTATACCAATTGCTTCAGCAGGCTGGAATAAATGTGGATGAATGGTCAGTTGGCAGAAAGCAGGGACTTAGCCCGGCAAGTAATCCTAAATACTGTTACGCTTGGGCATTTGAGAAGACCGATGAGTTTATTGTATTGAATTTATGGTTTGATAAAATCTATTTTAATGGCAATGCTCTATCAAGTATTTTCAATATGCGATCTGCCGCTAAATTAGAAAAACCCCCAAGAAAGGCACGAGCTCAATTTTTCGATGAAGTGGTCAAAAACGCTTATGTCAAAGGGCTGCCAGTTCGTACGATTATTATTGAAGGAAATAGGCGTTCCATTGCAACAGGGAGCAAAGCTGCGTTTGTATCTGCTCGAATACTAGATCAAACACCATGGCACATCGAGAGCTATAATCAGGATTCTGGGGAGTTTATTGTAACTAGAGGTCCCCGCCAACTTCTCGACCAGTACACTATTCAGCTTAATCGTTTGGGTGGAGAGTCCAAAAAAATTGTCACAGTTGAATTGTTTATCAGAGATCGCAAGATTAGAGATGCCGCATTGAATCGCTCCAATGGTCAATGTGAGTATGCGGGTTGCATTGCTTTTAAGAGCTCCAGAGGTCAAGCATACCTTGAAACCCACCACATTGTTCCTTTGAGTAAAGACGGCGAAGATTCTGTTAACAATGTTGCTGCACTCTGCCCAAATCATCACCGCGAAGCTCATTTTGGAGCTGAAGCTGAAAATATTAGGAAATTCCTTCAAAAGAAAATCACTTTGTTAAAATGATCTCTAGAAAACACAAATGATCGCCATGCTGCAATCAGGTTTGGATGTGCGCAAAGTCATCACCCACCGCATGAAGGCAGCAGATTACGCGCAAGGGTTTAACCTGATGAAGCAAGGCAGTTGCGGCAAAGTGGTGCTGGATTGGCAATAACCAAATATCATTCTGCAAAATTTTCAGCAATGTTTTTGCGAATATCCAGCAGCATGGCATCGGCCATCGAAGCGTGACCTTCGGCTGATGGATGCATGCCGCCTGTGGTTTCGGAAAAATTACCCGCCGATGCTTTCTCATCAATTTGGCCTTGGCGCGTGATCACCTTTTGGTTCATCACCATATATGCGTCATTGAATGTGCGCACCCAACGCTGCCTGAGCGCATAAGGATAATTTTCAACCGCCGGATTAAAGGGCCGCCAACCACTGCCTTTGCCAAAAATTGCCGACTGGCACGAAAGTGTGGGCCGTGATGCCTTGCCCCAACAGGGGATCATCAATGCTTCAGCCGGATCACTCAAGCGGTCTTGACGCTGCGCACAAAAACCATGACCCCTAAAGGGCTGATCAGCATAGGCACGGCCCGCAAAAGTCCAGCCATTGTCTTCAGCCAGTTCACCCATGCGGCGGTGCAGCTTATCAAGCTGGGCGTGGGCCTGATCCAACTTGGCCTCGCGCACCACCAACCACGATGAAAACCGATCAAGCGATTGGTTGGATGCAAACTGATCTTCTTCCTGCTTGCCATTGGTAACCCCTGGGCAAGTCTGGCCATTCTCGTCGGCCAGAATATCTGGGTAGGCTGTGAGAACAATCCGAGACGGATCAAATTCTAGATTTGAATGGGCCAGCGGCAGCGCAATTTCAAAAGCCTTGGCCAATTTCGCATAAGCGCCTGGCAGAATGTTTTTCATATTCGCATCAAAATCATTTGGCGTAACGGTGGCCCCAAACAGGCCAGCAAGCCGCGAAGCCAAGCCATCGCGCAATGTGGCCCACGCCACCAAATTGGCAAAGCCAATATCATTGCCACCGACTGACAAAAACACATAATCCACATTGCGCCTGAATTGATTGTTGGGGCACACCCAAAACCCATTATCATTCTGCACGCCTTCCAAACACATCTCACGCAGAAACCAATAAAGCTGCGTGTCTTTGCGCGCGCCCTTGGTGGCTTGCCCGCGCTGGTCTGTATTGGCCGTGCCATCATTGCGGCTCACATATTCCACATAAGTTTGCGGACCCAATATGCCTTCTTCAACGGCTGCCCCCGAACAAGCGTAACCCAGAAACGTAACAGCCCCATGCGGATTTTCCAGCGCTACCTGCAAGGCAGCGCGCGTTTGATAAGAATATAGTGAGCGGTGGCAAAGTTGGTCCATCCATTCAGCCGAGCCTGACGCATCATTCTGCGCACGCTTGGGATAAAGATTATCGACGCGCGAATTTTCGGCAAGCGCCACTGGCACATCAGGGTTGCCTTCGCCTGAGGCAAAGCTATCGCCAAAGCCAACAATCAAAAGATCCTTCACTGATGCTTCAATGCTGATTGGTCGCTCACCCTGCACATTCACAGCGATGGTGGCACCCGATGGATAAGGCAAACTTGCAGTCACCACTTCATCGCAAGGGGCCGTCACAACGCCTGCGTCACCCACCCGCCATTCGCAATTATATTCAGAAATCAAACTGCCACTCTTAAGCGGCTTCAACTGCATTTCAATTTCGTGGAATGTTGGTGTCACATAATTTTCAATGCTGCCACACGCCGTGTGCCGCCGCGCCTTTTCATTCCAACAGGTGTTATCAACACCCTTGGCCGCCCACCCGCGCCAATCAAATTTCGTGCGCGCGATAGTGGTGAAGGGAATGCGCCGATCATTCAGCATATGCTCAGTGCCCAGCACCGAGGAGTTATAGAAGGCCAGCGCCGAATCCTCAGTGGTGCCGGAACGCTGCGTCATATGTGTCCCATATTGCCGCCATGCAGCCTCATGCATTTTGAACAGTGAAGGATTGCGAAACAGCCGAAACCGATTAGAAACTTTCCAGCTGATTTGCACATTGGAAGTATCAAGCGTTTGCGCTTCAGCGAAGGGAGCCAGCAAAACCAAAATCAATAAAATAAATGCCCGCACAGAAAGCTCCATCTCAAATCAATCCCGCAGCGTCTGCCGGACAATGTGAACCAAATTGAGGCGGGGGGAGAGTTAGTCGCGATTTCATTCATATCCCTTCCGAAGGGGCAACCCCAACACCGCAGAAGAATGATGAACGATAGCCTTTTCCATAACTGTAATGCTATGGTGCTCATAAATTGAAAAAAGAATAAAAGAATTTATGAATAATCATCGTAACCGCGAAGAAGCGGTCAACACTCAACTCGCAATCCTCATTTCAAAATTTGGGGTGACGGCCGATGCCGAAACCATTCTTGTGCATGGCAAGCATCGCCCAGACGTGTTGTTTGAGCTTCGGGGTTTACGCGTTGTCATAGAAGGCAAGTTTGCCGATCATTCAAATAGTGAAGAAGTCGTTTTAGCTGACGCCAAAAGACGCGTGAGTGCTGGCATAGCCCATATTGCAGTCGCAGCCGTGTACCCGATTGAATTGCGATCGACGTCGACAACAAAGATCGAAGACGTTCTTTCCACCGCCCAACTCAAATACCGCATCGTCACTGAAACGGTTGAAACAGAAAACTGGCTTGAAGGAAGTCCAGCCTCTTTGATGGATGCGCTACGTCGGGCTCAGGAAACCCTCGTTCAAGATGATATCGTAGAACAAACCGCAAAATCATTGGCGGTTCATCTCGATAGTATTTCCAAATTGTGGATGGCGCAGCCTGGTTCTTGTGATCGTCTGTCGAACCATTTGAAGATGGGCATTCCCGCAAAGGAAGATAAGGACGCTGCCAATGAGCGGCGTGAGACTGCTGCTAAAGTGTCCGCTCTGATTCTCGCCAACGCTTATATTTTCCAAGAACAATTATCGCGCAGTGACGAAAAGGTCGAAACCCTGCGGAAACTGCGCAAAAGTGAAGATCTGATCGGCGCAACGGCCGAACACTGGGAATGGATTTGGAAGAACATCAACTATGTTCCGATTTTTCAATTGGGCGGGCGCATCCTTGAAGAGTTGCCGGCCAGTGCTGCAACAACAGAAAATGTAAAATCCCTGCTCGATGAGGCGCATAAAATTTGTGCCCAACAAGCAGCACTCCGCCATGATTTGATGGGCCGCATTTATCATTGGCTTCTCCATCACGCCAAATATCTCGGCACTTATTATACGTCCGTCCCAGCAGCCACGCTTCTGCTGAAACTCACTCTTGATTTGGAGTGGGACACTGACTTTGCAAACATGAAATCTATCGCTAATTTCAAAGTTGCTGATTTGGCCTGCGGCACAGGGACCCTGTTAATGGCATCAGCGCAGGCCATCACTGATAATTTTATCAAGGCGCGAGCCGACAGTGATAAAAGCATTTCTGAAAAAGACTTGGGCAATCTTCACAGCACGCTTATGCAAAACACCTTGCACGGCTATGATATTTTGCCATCGGCTGTGCATCTCACGGCATCAACGCTTGCTCTACTGGCACCTGAAGTCGCTTTCCGACAAATGAATCTGTACGTCATGCCCATTGGCATGAACGGCGACCAGCCTCGGCTTGGTAGCCTTGATTTTTTGGAAAACACGACTGTCAAAACGCAATTTGCTCTTGATGAATCTCATTTGGATGTGGTGCGCACGGGAGCCGCTAAAACTTCCTACAGCAATGCAACGGTGCCGAAGCTAAACCTATGCGTGATGAACCCGCCATTCGTGAGCAGTCGCTATGGCAATTTGCTTTTTGGCTCGCTGCCCGAAGAGCGGGCCGCTTTGCAGAAGGAACTCAAAGCCCAAGGCAAAAAAGTCGGGATCAGCATAACGCCAGGCTTAGGTGCCATATTTGTACCGCTGGCTGATAAGTGCCTAGCCGATGGCGGTAGGCTGGCATTCGTTCTGCCAATAGCACTTGCCACCGGAGAGGCATGGGGCAATGTGCGCAATTATCTGGCGCAGCGCTATCATTTGGAATTGGTCATCACCAGCCATGATCCCGAGCGCACAAATTTTTCAGAAAATACTGATTTGTCAGAAATTCTCTTCGTGGCCAAAAAGAAAAAGCCGGATGAGAAATCTGATCTCACGGTTTATGTGGGTCTGCGCCGCAACCCAACAACCATCCATGAAGCCATTGATATGGCCTCGCGCATCTCCGGCGGGATCAGAAAGTTGAAAGGCAAGCAGGGCAATCTTATCATCCGCAATGACAAGAAAACGCTGTGCACTTTGGCCAGCCTGCCTTCGCCCCTTGAAAATGAAAATTGGACCAGTGCAGTTTTCTCGCAAGATGCCTTGGCGCAGATTCACTTTAACCTGACGCGTTATTCGACATTGAAACTGCCAGGCGAACCCAATCTTTACAGTTTAGACCTGTGCAACCTCGAAGAGCTTGGCACCATCGGTTACGACATCCGCGATATCACTGATGCATTTGAAGTTGAGCGCAGCACCGAAAACTGGACCGCTTATGCAGGCTTCTGGGACCATGCGGCAGACAAGGTTGTGCAAATCGCGCAAGTGCCCAATGCGTTTCTCACACCACGGACCGAAGCGATTGAAGGGCGAAAATTAAAGAGCGCGGCTTCGGTGTGGAGCAAGGCCGGAAAGATTTTGTTGGTTTCGCGGTTGCGTTCAAATACCCACAAAGTTATTGCTACGGGTTTTCAATCTAACGCTCTCGGAAATACGTGGTGGGCCTTCAACGAAAGTAAATTGACTTCGCAACAATCAAAAGCACTTTTGCTGTGGCTGAATAGTTCAATTGGAATGCTCATGTATTATGGATGCCGGGCAATTACCCAAGGGGCATGGATGCAAATGAAAAAGCCTGCATGGGAGTCGATGCCCGTGCTTGATGTTCGCAACCTCAAGAAAGTGCAATTGCAAAAATTGGCCGACTCTTATGATAAGCTATCCATAGAAAGCCTGCTCCCCTTGGCCCAGCTTGATGCTGATCCGGTGCGCAAGCAGATTGATGTGGCAATTTGCAAGGCGCTTGGCGTTCCAACTTTGGCAGTGATCCGCGAATTGCTGGTGCGCGAACCCGGCCTCACCGGCCACGCTTATGTGCCAACCGCCTGAATTATCAACATCGCCTTAGAATCGTTGGAAAGCTGCGTTATTTCAGAGTAGGATTGCAATCAGAGGCCCCACGCAATTGTCCAACTTACAACAACAAGACCTATTCGGCGACGAAGAAGCCCCACAGAAACCCAAAAAAGTGTTTCGCGTGAACCCCATTCATATTGGGTTTAAGCTTCAGGAATTTTTCAATGAATTTCGTGAGCTGCAATCTTGGCCGTGGTCCAAGGATCAAGTCGATTTGCTCGGCACGATGACTTTCCCCTATCTCTACAAAAAGCTGGATAATCCTATTGAAGCTGAAAAATGGCGCATTCTGATTGACGCAGAACGCGCAAGGCTTGATGCGGCGACGACTTGGACACCTAAGCCTTAAAACACCACCTATCCACAGCCATCGGCACGCATATACAAATGGGGCAGAAATGTGTCACTATGACTCTTGGGGGCGATTCGCTAACAAGCCATTGGAGGGGACTATGGATATATTCGGAAGCATTAAATCAGTTGTTCGTGAGTTAATTGATATTGGCCTGGTGCTCATCGCACTGGCAATTGTATTGTCTATTCTCGTTGGCGGCACGCTGCCGTTCCTCGGCGATGTGGTGGGAAATCTCACCAACCTTGTGAAGAACCTCGGTGGCAACGGACTTGTGGGCCTGATCGTTCTTGGCATCATTCTGTGGCTGTTCCAAGGTCGGGGCACCGCAGTAGCAACACGCAAATAAAAGGATTGGGGCAGAGACGGCAGCACTGCTGCCTCTGCCCCACCATTCCATGTTGAACCAATTTATCGCATATCTGTGGCTGGTGATTGAGTTGCTCTTCCAACTCGTGCTGGTGATTGTTTTGATTGCTCTTCTGATGGGCAGCGAAGCTGGCGGCTTGGTTACAGGCACCTTCACCAATGTGAAGGATTTTCTGGCCATGCTTAACCCTTCCGCCGTTGCCGTTGCCGCAGTGCTTTATTTACTATGGCGGTTAAACCGCTCGCGGCTAGGCTAGAAGCTCCTTTATTTCCGCCACTTCCCCCTTGACCTTGCGTGCGCTCCTCCCTATCTAGCTGGTTAGCTGTTAGCACTCACCCATGTGAAGTGCCAGCAACGCTGGTGGTGGCGCTTGCTCCTTCCAGTTTTCAAAATTATATCAATATCTTACAGGAGATATCTTATGAAATTCCGTCCTTTGCACGACCGTGTTGTGGTAAAGCGGGTTGAAGAAGACACCAAAACTAAGGGTGGCATCATCATTCCGGAAACTGCTCAAGAAAAGCCAATGCAGGGCAAAGTGATTGCCGTAGGCCCCGGTGGCCGCGATGAAGCTGGCAAACTGACCCCAATCGATGTGAAAAAGGGTGACCTTGTTCTGTTCGGCAAATGGTCCGGCACCGAAGTGAAGATCGACGGCGAAGACCTGCTGATCATGAAAGAATCCGACATTATGGGCGTTTTGGACAAGTAATTGTCTGCTGCCCCGTCTGAAACTCAAATTTAAGGAATAAAATAATGGCTGCTAAAGAAGTCCGTTTTGGTTTAGATGCCCGTGAGCGTATGCTCCGTGGTGTTGATATTCTCGCTAACGCTGTAAAAGTTACACTCGGTCCTAAGGGCCGCAACGTGGTGATCGACAAGAGCTTCGGCGCTCCGCGCATCACCAAGGACGGTGTTACCGTTGCCAAAGAAATCGAACTCGAAGACAAGTTCGAAAACATGGGCGCACAGATGGTGCGCGAAGTTGCTTCCAAAACCAACGATATCGCTGGTGATGGCACAACAACGGCAACAGTTCTGGCCCAAGCGATTGTTCGCGAAGGTGCCAAGAATGTGGCCGCTGGCATGAACCCAATGGATTTGAAGCGCGGCATTGATTTGGCCGTAGCTTGCGCCATTGATGATTTGAAGAAGCGTTCGAAGAAAATTAAGTCGAGCGAAGAAGTGGGCCAGGTTGGCACAATTTCAGCCAACGGCGAAAAAGCCATTGGTGATATGATCGCCAAGGCCATGCAAAAAGTTGGCAACGAAGGTGTAATCACCGTTGAAGAAGCCAAGACTGCTGAAACCGAACTTGAAGTGGTTGAAGGCATGCAGTTTGACCGTGGCTATCTCAGCCCATATTTCATCACCAACTCTGATAAGATGGTGGCGGAACTTGAAGATGTTTACATCTTGCTGCACGAAAAGAAGCTCTCATCTTTGCAAGCCATGCTGCCAATTTTGGAAGCTGTTGTGCAAACTTCAAAGCCATTGCTGATCATCGCTGAAGACATTGAAGGCGAAGCTTTGGCAACCTTGGTTGTGAACAAGCTGCGCGGCGGCCTCAAGATTTGCGCTGTGAAAGCTCCAGGCTTTGGCGATCGTCGCAAAGCCATGTTGGAAGACATTGCAACATTGACAGGCGGCCAAGTGATTTCCGAAGATTTGGGCATCAAGCTTGAAAATGTAACCTTGGATATGTTGGGCCGTGCCAAGCGTTGCCGCATCGACAAGGAAAATTCTACGATTGTAGACGGTGCTGGCAAGAAGGCCGACATTGCCGGCCGCATCGGCCAAATCAAAGCCCAGATCGAAGAAACAACTTCAGACTACGACAAGGAAAAGCTGCAAGAGCGTCTGGCCAAGATGGCTGGCGGCGTTGCAGTGATCAAGGTTGGTGGTTCAACTGAAGTTGAAGTGAAGGAACGCAAGGATCGCGTTGATGACGCTTTGAACGCAACCCGTGCAGCCGTTGAAGAAGGCGTTGTTGCAGGCGGTGGTGTTGCTTTGTTGCGTGCCAAGAAAGCTGTTGATGCGCTTCACTCGGATAATCCTGATACCCAAGCCGGCATCAAGATCGTGTCGAAAGCGCTCGAAGCGCCAATTCGCCAGATCGTTGAAAACGCTGGCGTTGAAGGCTCTATCGTGGTTGGCAAGTTGCTTGAAAAAACTGGCAACTACGGCTTCAACGCACAAACCGAGGAATATGTGGATATGGTTGCCGCTGGCATCATCGATCCAACCAAAGTTGTGCGCGTGGCCTTGCAGGATGCAGCATCAGTGGCCAGCTTGCTGATCACCACCGAAGCGATGATCGCTGAAAAGCCAAAAGCCCCAGCCGGCGGCGGCATGCCAGGCGGCGGAATGGGTGGAATGGGCGGAGGAATGGACTTCTAAGAAGTCCATTCAGAGCACATTCCGAAAACCCATTCCCATCAAAAGTGGTTTGGCCGCAATGCGGCCAAACTGGCGGCGGCGGCATGGGCGGCATGGATTTCTAAGGTCCAAGTTCATACGAAAGAACAGAACCCCGGTGGCAGCACCGGGGTTTTTTGTTTAAACAAAAAGTTGAAAATTAAGCTGCTTCGGCCAATTCAAGGCGCTTTACTTCAGTCTCAAATTCAAAGCGTAATTGTGCGGCTTCTTCTTCCGGCAGCCAAAGGGACATTTGCGGCACCACTGTGCGGTAGAATTTCTGCCGAGCAGAATCCCACGGGAAAGTGGAAGCACTGCGGGCTTCAGTGATGATGCGGATGATTTTAGCGCGTACTTTGTCGGGGTCTGGTCGATAATCCACTGGTGCAGCCGCTTCGGGGAAGAGGCTGGGTTGGGCGTTACCGAAAAGATCATCCTGTTGCATGGATTGATTTTAACCAGATGTGGTGGCGAATGCCAGATGAGAAAATGGCCTGTGGGAAATGTTAAGCCTCATCTTCGCTTTCTGCATTTTCGGACTTGGCAACAATGCCAGCTTCTTGCAAATCTTCCAGCGCAATAAGCGGCCCGTCACAAATGCGGGTGAGCAGATCAGCCTGCCTTTCATGCAGCGCAATCACGCGGCCCAAAACATTGAGAAGATCGAGCAAGTCCGTGGTATATTCTGCCAACCAGCCATCGGGTTGAATGAGGCTGAGCGGCGAAGGCGGGCGACGGTCCCCGATGATAGGTTTGCTGCGGTCGCGCTTGCGATAGCTGAACCACTGCCGCAACACATTCTTGCCAGAAATTTCATAGGCCCAGATTTCTGGCGTCACATTGTCGATATAGCCTTTGCCAATGTGAAGGCGTTGCTTTGCGGCATCATAATGCATGTCATCGGGCAAGGGTTCAGGTGCGGGCGGAATGGCCCCGCCTTTGGGAATGGTAGGGGCAATGTCCTTCGGTAAACGCGGCGGACCAAAAGGCCGGCCCGCAGCTTCATCCACAAAACGCTCACCATAACAATGCAGCCAGATCACTTCGCGGCCAAGGCTGGCGGCTTCGATAAACAATGTGGCATCGGCGGTGAGCGGGACGCGGAGGCCGGGTTGTTTCAGATCTTTGATAAACCGCGTTGTGAATGCAGGATGAGCCATTGCACCAGCAAAATAGGCCAACATGTCTTTTGATGAAACAAATTGCCCAAAGGATTCTGAAATCAGTTCCAAAAATACTGACGATATATTTGAGCCACTGGCGCTTGCGTCTTTCCATAAAGGCAATGCGCGTCCACCAAACGAACCCTTGTAGTGATGCAAATCAGGAATTTCTGCAGAAATTGACAGCGGTATCCCAGAGTCTGGAGAGTGTGCATCTAAAGCGGTCAAGTATATTTGTGATGCCGAATGAGCGTTCCAAAGATTAGGATTTGCACGGTTGATCAATCGATTGTCAGGAATAATCCACTGTCTGTCAAATGAACGGAACGCATACCGTATTGGGGCAATTACCGAATTTGAATCATTTACCACCGATTGAGTGCGATGCTCGTGACCGTTCAATCCCGCTCTACTTTCTTTGGTCGACGTCTTATCGCCGTTTTGGTGCGGATGAAAAAATTGTTCCCTTTTTACTGGGTCTTTTTCATTTTTTAGTGCAGCCCATCGTGATGTGAGAGATGCTGCATCTGGCGCAATAACCCAAGTTCTTCCGGGCATGACGCCCGATCCAGTATATTCAAAAAGATCAAGAAGCGCTGGCAGCTTTGCCCAAAGGCCCACAGCTTCCGGCAAAAAAGGCGCGCGAAAATCGCTTGAACAAATCTGCCAATCTTTATCCCGCAGTGAGATTGTTTTGAGGCTCTTGAATTTCTCCTTTCGCGTGCCTTCCGGCAAGGCACGGAATAAAACTTGTGCTGGCTTGGTTTGATCTTTGCTGTGGCCCTTCGATGCGAGAACAATACAAATCGGTTGCTGTACATCTTCAAAAATTCTGGTCTTAACCTCCGGCTGATGACCCTCAGGCGAACAATCAATCACCCAAATATCTGAACATGACCTGCGCAAGTCATCACGCATTTTTTCAAAACCTGGGCCATTCAAAAATCCTGCAACAGTTATGAAGCAGACTAATCCCTCTTCATCTTTCTCAGGCAAGCCCGTTGCTTGCGTGAAGCCCGTGCTGAAAACTTTGAGCGTCGCCCATCTCCAAAAATAAATGTAGAGATTCTTCAAATGTTTGCCGTGAGCGCCAACACCCCATTCGGGTGGTGCCTTCCAGCGATCCAACGGCGCTTGATGATCAGCGCCATAACCCTTCTCAATCCACCCGCCGCGTCCCTCCGCTTTTTCCTTATACGGCGGATTGCCAATCACCACCGTAATCGGCTGGCCACGTTTTACTTTGTTGGCGTCACGACGGGATTTCGCCACGGCTTCAACAATTTGCGGCAGTTGTTCTTCTTCCACAAAAGGGTTGCCCAAAGTGTCAGTGATGAACAGGTTCACTGCCGGAATATCCGATTGCGGCTTGCCATGCTCATCTGTCACCAAGGCTTGCATTTCGGCCAGCAGGCGCAATTGCGCCACGGCGAAGGGGCCGAATTGCAGCTCGAAGCCATAAAGTCTGCTGGCTGCTGCGCGGACCGCACCACTCACTGCACCTTCACCTTGATCTTTGCTTACATTGCTCGCAATTTTGCGCAGCACGCCCAACAGAAATGTTCCCGTGCCCACGGCAGGATCAGCGATTGTGACATCCGCCGAAGCAAGCCCCGCTGGTCGGTTGAACAATGGCCCACGCAAAGCCTCATCCACCAACCGCACCATGGCATCCACCACTTCGGGCGGGGTGTAATAAGAACCTGTCTGCTTCTTCAGCGCCTTGTCATAGACTTCCAGAAAATCTTCATAAAAATAGAGCCACGCCTCTGGCTTGTCCTTGCTGACGGTTGACCAGTCCACTTCATGCAGCACGCGGGTTAACGTGCCCAGCGAGGTTTTGAGTTCTTTTTGATTTTGTTCACTATCGGTGAGCAGGCTGAGCGCGGTGCCAATCAGCGTGTTGGTTTTTTTAAGTTTAAGCGCGGCGGTATCAATACCGTCATTCAAAGGAATGTTACGCGCGCGCGCCACCAGCAAACCAAAGGTGATGGCTTGGGCATAACCATCGGCGAATTTTTCGTCCGTAGCATCAGGGAACAGAAGATTGCGCCAATCATCGGCCAGATGCAGCAGGCTGGCATTGCCTTGGCCCATCAGTTCCAAAACTTCATCGCGCAACAGGCGGCAGAGATTGGCGCTGGTGCGGGCCAGTTCCTTGGCGTTTTTAGGCGGGATTGGGTTCCAACGCAGAAAATCCATTATGAGCGGAAGCAGCGTTGCAGGTGCTCCAAGTTTTTTGCCAGCATCAGCAATGTCGCCATCCAGCAGCACAACCTTGCCTTCAAGTTCGCCGCTGCGCCAAAGGCTGAAACCATTACCATCGGTGTAGAGAAGATTGGGTAGCGACTTTAATTTTTGCCATTGGGCTTTGTCATGCGGATCAGTGAACCTGCGTGGATCAGCACCCTTGCCCGGCGCTTTAACTTCGATGAAGCCGACGAGTGCACTGTTGAGTGTGACGCCGAAGTCAGGTCGTGATTGAATGTGTGACTGTGCAGTTTCACCTTTGAAGATGGCCGCGCCGTGGGACAACCCACCAATCTCGGAAAGTCGCTTGAGTAAAGTTTCAAGTGGGCCGATGATTTGCTCTTCCGGTGCTCCCGTGATGCCCTTATCCGAGAGTTTAGCTTTGGCCGCAGCGCCAAAATCTGAAATGATCGCGTCGAGAGAGTTTTCCGCCATATCCTGATGTGTCGCTGATTTGCATTCAGAGGTCAAGCTTGTGGAAAAGCTGCAAAAACGTCTGGCCAAAATGGCTGGTGGCGTTGCTGGATGAATTCCTAATTCCACACCATACGAAAGAACAGAACCGCGGTGGCAGCACAGGGGTTTTTGTTGAGGAACCTTACCCCACCAACCTGCTTTTTTCTTTTGCGAATGGGCTGAGGCCCAGCCACTCTTGCATGGCAGAGGCAATGGCGGGTTCTCCGCTGACATCAAGTGCACCATTGGCGGACTCGGCCTTAATTGTGCTGATCCCCATCCAAACCGAAGTCATCGCGCGCAATGAACCACTGACCAGAAGGTCGATCTCGTAACCCGGATCGGCATTGCATAAATCAACGACGCCCGCAGCAGAAACCAGCAGCCACCAATTGCGCTGCTTGGCGGAAACATCGCCATAGCTGAATTGGATGCAACATTGCCGCCTTGGCAAAGGCTTTGGATTGAGGCTGCGGCGCATGTCCCACATGAGCAGTGACGGATCCAAATTCTTGAGGGATAGATTTGATTCAACCCAACGCTGGCCCCATATGCCCAACGCCATAACGAGAGGGCGCAAATCTTCTCCTGCTTGTGTAAGGTGATATTCAGTCACACCCTTTTTGCCCGACACCACTAAAACAACTCCGGCACTTTCGAGTTCCTTCAATCGTTTAGACAGCAATGAAGGCGACATGCGCGGAACCCCGCGCCGAAGATCGTTGAAGCGGGTTGTGCCACACAGCAATTCCCGCATCACCAGTGCTGTCCACCTGCTACAGAAAATTTCAGCGGCCATGGCAACGGGGCAAAACTGCCCATAGCTTGCAGAGTTCAGCATTGGCACCTCATTTCGACTGCCCCTTGCCACAGGCTAACACCCCCAACACATTCTTGACAGTACAAATATTGTACTGCTCGGACGGTGTTATTCGCGCGCAGGGAGGTTGCCAGTACAGTTACAGGACTGGTGCGACCTGTGAAATGGGGTCACACTGACCAGACAAATTGGAGGTCCGTACCATGACAACTGTTGCAAATATATTGCCCGCAAAAATTGATTATACCAAAATTGTGCATATGCTCGGCAAGGAATTTGCCGCCCGCGCATCCGCTGCCGATGAGAATGATACTTTCGTGTCGGAAAACTATGCCGCACTCAAAACCTCCGGCTTGATCGAAGCGGGTGTGCCTGTGGAACTGGGTGGCGGCGGTGCTGATATTACTGAATTGGCAAACATCTTGCGCACCATGGCCCACTATTGTGGATCCACAGCACTCGCATTTGCGATGCACACCCAACAGGTGGCCATTCCGGCTTGGCGCTGGCAGCATCAAAAAATTGCGGCCGCAGAGCCTCTGCTCAAACGCATTGCGACTGAAAAAATAATTGTCATGACCAGTGGCGGCTCTGATTGGATTGCCGGTTCTGGCAAGGCCGAGCGTGTTGAGGGTGGATACAAGATCACCGCGCGGAAAATTTTTGCCTCCGCCTCGCCTGTTGGCAGCCTTTTGATGACAAGTGCTGTGCTGGCAGAACCAGGTGAGCCGCCCATGGTGCTGCATTTTGGTATTCCCATGAACTCACCTCAGGTGCGCATTGATCCGGTCTGGAAAACCCTCGGCATGCGCGGCACTGCCTCCAATGATGTGGTGATTGATGGCCATGTGGTGCTTGATGCGGGCATTGCGCTGAAGCGCAAAGCCGGAGAATGGCACCCGCTGTTCCATATCATTGCAACCATCGCACTTCCGTTGATCTACAGCGTTTATGTGGGTGTTGCAGAAAATGCCCGTAGCCTTGCGGTAGAGCTAGCGAAGAAGCGCCGCAATGACCACCATATCACAAATCTAGTCGGGCAAATGGATACTGAGCTTTGTGGTGCAAGATTAGCTTTGCAACACATGCTGGATGTGGCAGCCCGAAACACACCTTCAGCGGAATCAGTCAACGAAGGCCAGATGGGGCGCAGACTGGTAGCCACCCATGCCATCAAAGCCGTTGAGCTGGCCATGGAAGCTGCAGGTGGTGCTGCTTTCTACCGCGCCTCGGGGCTAGAGCGCTGCTTCCGCGACATTCAAGGTGCGCGCTACCACCCGATGCAACAAGGTCAGCAAGCCGAATATGCTGGGGCCATGGCTTTGG